>CAYMRG010000193.1:0-3147 GCA_964392555.1 uncultured candidatus Brocadiaceae bacterium | reverse complement strand
CTGCGGCCGTCTATGGCCAGACGCCGCCGATGGTCAACGCGTGCCGCAAGCCCGGTGAGTGGCAGACCTACGACATCGTGTTCCGCGCTCCGCGCTTCGCCGCCGACGGCGCACTGCGCGCACCGGCGCGCGTGACGGTGATCCACAACGGCGTGCTGGTGCACCTCGACCAGGAACTGCTGGGCCAGACGGCACACCGCACGATGCCGCGCTACGAGCCGCACGCGGCCGAAGGTCCGCTCAAGCTGCAGGACCATGGCGACCCGGTGCGCTACCGCAACCTGTGGATCCGCCGCCTCGATCTGTCGCCGGCCGCGGCCGCACCCCAGGCGGCCCCGGCCCACGACGCGCCCAGGCAGGGCGAGCGCTGACTCAGCGCGAGCCGGCGTAGACGCCGAGCACCGCGTGGTCGTGACGCAGACCGGCCGTGTCGACGCCGGTGACCTGCGTCGCATCCGTGCCGTCCCAGGCCCACAGGTCGGCGTTCGTGTTCGGCGCGGTCACGCGCGTGAACAGGATCGTGTCGCTCAGCGAGCGGGCCTGGAAGACCTCGTCACCGGCCGCATTGCCGACGACGACCGACGTGACCGCCGAGTCGTCCCACATCGACAGGTCGGTCTGACCGCTGACCTGCCGCGAGAACACGAAGTCGTTCGCGTCGAGGCCGGGACCGGCAAAGGCCAGGCCGGTGCCGCTGACCACCGTGCTCCAGCTGCCGGCCGACGCATCGAACACGCCGAGCGCGGTCTGGTCCTGGCGCGCGGCGACGACGTCGGCGTCGGCCAGCACGTCGACGTGCGCCGCGCTCGTGCCACCTGCGGCCCAGGTCGCCGTGACCGGTGAAGCCGCGAGCGAGATCGCGACCGGATTCGCGGCATCGGTGCTCGGCCGGATGATCGCCCACGACGTGCCAAGGCTGGTCGTGACGCCGAGCACCGCCGAGACGTCGCTGCCATCGCGCACCGTGCCGGCCACGTCATTGACGATGTCGTAGTAGTAGACGTCCTGCTCGCTGCCGCTGACGACCTCGTGGAAGACGACCTCGCCGTTGCTCGACAGCGCATCGAAGGCCGCGTCACTGCCGGTGGCGATCGGCGTGGTCTGGCCGGTCGCCGGCAGCCAGTAGAACAGCTCGCCGTTGCCCGACGTCGGCGCCGCGAACACAATGCGGTTGCCCGATCCGGCGGCCAGGAAGCTCTTGTCGCGCGTCGCCAGGGCGGTCTGGTCGGCACCGACCTCGACCAGGCCGACTTCGCGGCGGAAGTACATCAGGTGGGTCTCACCACCGGCGCCGATGCGCGAGAACAGCACGACGCCGCCCGGCAGCGTCGTCAGGAGGTGCTCGGCGCGGTCGTCCGTGCCCACTGCCTGCGTGCCGTCGGTCTCGGGATCGTAGAAGTAGACGTCGGTCTGGCCGTCGATCGCGACCTCGTAGAACACCAGGTCGGTGTCGGTGACGAGCACGTTCGGCACGCTGCTGGTGCCGATCTCGCGCGCGAGCCCGGTGCGCGGGTTGTAGAGCGACATCACGAAGTCGTTGGACGGGCCGACCGAGTAGACGACGCGGCCGTCGCTGGTCTTCGCCAGGTAGCTGACGGCCTGGTCGCTCGTGGCGGCGAGCCGGGTCTGCGTGCGCGTGACCGGGTCGTAGAGCCACAGCTGCGGGTAGGCTCCCGCCAGCTGGTAGAGCAGGCGCCCGTCGGCGAGGCCGGTGGCGAGCGACGGCTGCGCGGCGGCGGCGGCCACCCGCAGGCTCTGGTTGGTGCCGGTATCGAGCAGGAACAGACCGTTGAGATCCTCACGGACGACCGCGAAATCGCCGCTCCGCACCAGCACCTCGAAGGTGCCGGTCGACGTCTTGACGCCGTCCGTCACCGTGAACTCGACGGTGTGGCCACCCATCGAGTCGAATGTGTTCGTGTAGGTGCTGCCCGCGAACGCGCCGCCGCCCGCCGTCACCGAGTAGGTGAGCGTCGCGCCTTCGCGATCGGTGACGTAGTCGCCGAGATCGAGCGAGAACGACACCGCCCCCGGCGATTGCTGCTGCGGCACGTCGCCGATGCGCGGCGCGGCATTGGTGCTGTCGCCGCCGTTGCTGCAGGCGGCCAGGAGACCGAGACCGGCGAGGGCGGTCGTGCGGAGTGTCGAGCGATGGGCCATGGTGCGTGTCTCGTAGGGCAGTGCGTGGATGCAGTTCGCGAACCCTCCGCGCATCGACCGGTCGCGCGGCGCGGCTGCAGGCGCACCGGCAACCGCCGATGCCAGCGCGGCTGCAGCGGTCCGATCCCCCCCGCCGACGCCCGCTCACTGCGGCAGTTCGAGACGCCCGTGCAGCAGCCAGCCGCGCACCCGCCGCAGCTCGGCGAAGTCGGGGGCGTGCACATGCATCGGAATCCGCTCGAGTTCGCCGGCCCGCGCGGCGAACGGCGGCGGCGGGTCGACGGCGACCAGGTCGCCGAACGCCCGCACACCGGCGGCGACGAACACCCGCTCCGGAACCCCGAACTCCTGCCACCAGGCGCCGAGCCGTTCGCTGGTCTCGACCAACAGGCGGCGCCAGTTCTGCAGGCGCAGCCGCGAACCGTAGCGCGACTTGCCGCGGGTGCGCAGGTGCAGCGGCTGCGCGCGACCGGTGCCGCGCACGACGTAGCGGGCGAACGCCTTGTGACGGAGCAGTTCGTCGCCGTCCCAGTAGCCGAGCGCGGCCTTGCCCGCCTGCAGCAGCAGCACGACCTGTCGGCCGAGGTCGTCGCCCAGCCGCGCCGCATACGCAGCGATCGGTTCGTCGGCGACGGCCCGCGTCGCGGCGAGCGGCAGGCGCAGCCGCGCCACGCCCGCGGCGGCGACGAAGTGCCAACCACGGCGGTCGGCGCGCGCCTCGGGCCAGCGCTGCGCGAACGCTTCGATCTGTTCGGCCAGATCGCGCCAGCCGAAGCGGATCCCTCGCCGCCCCGCGGGCGGCTGGTCGGCGTCGGACGTGCGGTGAGACGACATCGCGACTGCGCACAGTAGCAGCCCATCGGGCTGGTGGGTTCCAGCCGACCCACGGCTATCATCCGCCGTCATGTCCGAGGCCAACGCAACGTGGCGCGTCGCCGTGGTCGGGTCCGGCCCGTCCGCCTTCTACACCGCCGAGGCCCTGGGCAA
>CAYMRG010000192.1:0-9023 GCA_964392555.1 uncultured candidatus Brocadiaceae bacterium | reverse complement strand
GCGCGGCTTCGGGTCGCCCTCCTTGCAGGACGACGAAATCGGCGCGCTCGGGGGGGCTTTCGCCTCGGCGTCGGCGTGGGAAGTTCGGTGTCGGCGTCACGGTCGCGCGGCCTTCCGGATGACTTGGGCATGGGCTCCGAACGTCCTCTGCTCGATGCCATTGCCGCCGGCAGCCTCGCCGGCGTGACCGCTGCGCTCGCCGGTGGCGCCGACGCCAGCGCGCGGCGCTTCTATCGCACCGCTACCGACCGTGATGTCGCGGAGGGCAGTGAGCCCGTGCTGCTCTGGGCGGTGCGCGGCGGGCAGGAGGCGATCGTCGCCGCGTTGCTGGCGGGCGGGGCCGACGTCGACGCGCGCGACGACCTGTCCGGGCGAACCGCGCTGGTCGAGGCGGCGGCGCGCGGTGATCGCGCGATGGTGCAGAGGTTGTTGCAGGCCGGCGCGGACCCGACGGTGCGCGATGCGCGCGCCAACCTCGACCCGTTGGCCGCGGCGCTCGTGGGCGGGCATCGCGACGTCGTCGAGGACCTTGCGGCGGGCGGCGCGCGCGTCGATCGCCAGGCGCTGTTGATGGCTTGTCTGCGCGGCGATCTCGACCAGCTCGCGCGTTGCCTCGACCTCGGCGCCGAGCCGCGGCGCATGCGCGTGCTCGCCGATGCGGCGCGCACCGGGCGCGTGGACGTCGTGCAGTGGTTGCTCGACCACGGTGCCGATCTCGCGGCCGAAGGTTCGGCGGCGCTCTGCGAGTCGGTCAACGCGAGCATGGTCGATGTCGCGAGCCTGCTGCTCGAATGCGGCGTCTCGCCGGCCAGCGCCACCAGCTACGGCTGGCCCGCGCTGCACCTCGCCGCCTACCAGGCATCCCCGGAGATGGTCGCACTGCTGCTGCGCCACGGCGCGGATCGCGCCGCCGTCGACCGCGAAGGCCACGACGCGTGCCACTGGGCGCGCGTCGCCGGCAAGGTGGCGAACGTGGCGCTGCTGGCCGGTTGATGCAGCGCGTCCTGCGGCCCGCAACCCGCGGGGTTGCCGCGGCGCGGCCCGCGGCAACGCGCGAGCCCTGGATCAGCGTGCGGCCGGATCGCCGGCGAGCGGCGGCAGGTCGGCGAACAGCGTGTCGGCGAGTTCGCACGCCTGCGGGAAGTCCTCGGGCGTCGACGTCAGGCGTGCTTCGAGCGCGGTCTCGGCGTCGAGCGGCCGCAGCAGGTAGCCCTGTTCGATCGGCTTGCCGTCGATCGCGACGTTGCGGATGAACAGGCAGGCGAGGCCGTCGGCGTCGCTGCGCGCGTGCTGCAGTTCGGGCCATTCGCGGTAGAGCTCGGCGAGCTTCTCGCGCAGCAGCTCGTCGTCGGTGCGACCGTTGCGGGCGCGACGGCGCAGGCTGACCTGCGTCTTGCCGGCGGCGTCGAACACCAGCGTGCGGCGGCCGTCGTCGAGCACGTGCCACCCGGACGGCACGCGCAGCGTCGCGAGCAGCGCGCCGGCGGCGACCTTGGCGGTGCCGCGCGCGGCGTCGCGTTCGAGCACGCGCGGCACGAGGCCGACGCCCTGGTCGCGGAGGCGCGCGTTGGTCGGGTGTTCGGGGTCGAGCGCATCGCCGTTCGCCGCCCGCGGCGTGGCGAACGTGCTCGCCGGCAGTTCGCCGGCCGCGCGCGCGACGTGGCTGCCCTTCGCCGATGCCAGCGCGAACGAGCGCAGCAGCTCGGTGAATGTCGGCGCGCTCGCCGTCCACAGCGTGTCGGGCGCCATGCACGTCACGATCACGATCCGGTCGCCGTCCTCGAACAGCGCCACGCGCACGCGCACGACGGTGTCGCCGTCGACCTGCACGCCCCAGCAGCCGACGCCCGCGTGCGCGCCGATCGCCTCCTGTTCGATCGGGCCCGGGTCGAGGCCCTGCGCGCGCGCCAGGTGACCTAGCCAGTCGGCCAGCGTGCCGTCGGCGTAGGTCGGGCGCGCGGCCGCGGCGAACACGATCGCCGCGTACGGCGCCATCACGCCGGCGAGCGGTGCGACGGCCTCGGGCTTCGTGAAGTCGGGCTCGGTCCGTTCGATCGGCAGCACGACCCAGTCGGCGGGCGTCGTGATCGCGAAGTCGAGGTCGGCCGGCAGGCCGGAGAAGGTGCGGGTGGTCGTCCTGGTCACGGTCGGCTCAGGCGTCGTCGAGGGAGAAGGGCAGCGGGTAGGTCTTGACGACCGGTTTGGCCTTCGAGCGGGTCTTGACCTCGATGCGCACCTGCGGTGGGACGACCTCGAGGAACAGCTTGACGAACTGGTCGGCGTGCACCGCCCACGAGCGGTCCTCGAGGTAGTGCTCCGTCCTGCCCTGCTTCTGCGCCTGGTACGCGAGCCTGGCCGCCATCAGGGGTTCGAAGCAGACGATGTTGCCGAGGTAGTGGACCTGCAGGCCGGGCTTGCCGGCGTTGCCGACCTCGGTGCAGGATTCGACGTAGATGCGCAGCGAGGAACCGTCCTCGAGGTCGCGGACCTCGAACTCCTCGACCGGTGTCTTGGTGTTGGTCATGCTCCGTTCGATCCGGCGGCTGGCACCGGTGTGGCAGGCGAAGCGGATTTCCGGCGGTCTGCGCCACGCCGTTGCCGCCAACCGGATGACAAGAGCATGCCGGTCCTGATGACGATCGCGACGATCCTGTTCCTGCTGGGCGCTTTGCCCATGCTGATGCTGCTGACCAGCCGGCGCGGCTACGGGCCGGAAGGGCCCGTGGGCGCGCACATGGTCACCGCACCGCTGGCGTTGCTGGTGGCGATCGCGCAGGCCGTCGGCGCCGCCGCGGGGAGCCTGGGTGCCGTCGGCCTGCCGCCGGTCGCGCTCTACCTGGCGTTGCCGGGATTCGTCGTCACGATGAGCGTCGCGCCGATCGTGTCCGGCGGTGGTCGGCAGGCCGAATGGGTGCGCGTCGGCGCGTTCGCGGCCCTGCTCGGCAGCCTGCTGGTGCTGCACGGCGCGGCGTTCGGCGAGGGCGGGCCGGTGCTGTCGATCGTCGGCCTGGTGCTCGTCGGGGCGACCGCGGCGGTCGGCTACGGCCTGCTGCTCGCGCTGTTCGGCCAGTCGGTGCGCAACGAGGCGATCGCGGCGCGCGACGAGGTCGACCGGCTGTCGGCGTTCGAGCGCACGCAGAGCGAATACCAGCGGGCCGAGTGGGCGAAGCTGCCCGCCGACGCCGAGCTCTGGCAGCTGATCCAGTTTGCCTACGCGTTCCCGCCCGAGGTTCGGGCCCAGTGCCGCGAACGGATCGCAGCACTGCCGGATCCGACCGCGGCCATGGACGGGCTGCTGCGCAGCGGGTGGGCACCGCACGCGCTGCGCTACCTCGCCGAGGCCTTCCCGTCGTCGACGGCACCGCTCGCCGAGGCGTTGTCGACGTTCCTGCTCGCCGACGTGAGCCGTTGGGAGCGCGAACTCGATCCGCGCGGCAATCCGGGATCGTGGTACGCCAACCTGCTCGGCCACGTCGACGCTGCGACCCGCGTCGCCAAGGATGGCGGCGACGTGACGGCGGCGATGGCGGCATGGGCCGGGCTGCTGGCCGGCAAGCGCGGCCTCGAGCCGCTCGCCGCACGGGCCAGGGCGTTGTCGCGGACCGCGGCGGCCGGCTGACGCGCGGCGCTACTTGAACAGCTTGGCGTCGCGGTACTCGAAGAAGATCGCGGCGAAGCGTTCGAGTTGCGCGCGGTGTTCTTCGCCGAACGACAGAGCCAGGATGTGGCCGACGATCCGCTGCACGGCGGGCGAACTCGGCGCGACGGCGGGTGCGGCCGCGGGCTTGCCGCGCAGCGGCGGCGGCGGTGGCGCCGCGGGCGCATCGAGCACGACCGCGGCGCCGCCACCGGCCGCCGCGACCTTCGCGAACTCCTCCTGGACCATCGGATTGGTCGCGATCAGCGACGTGATGAACGGCCGCACGTTCTCCTTGGCGACGCCGGTGACCGGGTTCTTGCCGTTGTTCGTGAACGGATGGTCGTGCGCCTCGCGCACCAGGGTCAGCAGCGCCTGCTCGTCCTCGGGGTGCGCCGGCGCGTCGCCGATCACGAGGATCAGGCGGTTGGCCTCCTTGTTCCAGCCCATCGCGCGATCGAGCGCCACCGCGACGCCGCGCTCGATGTTCTCCGGCACGTCGCCGCCGCCGCCGGCGACGAGCTTGGCGAGCTTCTCGCGGACCGCCTTCTGGTTCTTCGTCATCGCGACGAGCAGCTTGGCGCCTTCGCTCATGTCGCTGACGTCCTTGTAGTGGACGAGGCCGAGCCGCAGCTTCGGCGCGATGCCGGCGAGGATCGTCACGACGTCGTCGATCGCGTCGCGCGCGGTGTCGATCGCGACCTGCATGCTGCCGGTCGAGTCGACGACCAGCGCCACGTCGAGGCCCGCGTCCTCGAGGTCGAAGGCGCGCTCGACGACGCTGACCGCGGCCGTGCCGCCCGCCGCCGCCGGGGGCGTGGCCGGTGGCGTCCACGCCGGCGGCGCATAGGTCGCGGCGGCCTCGCGCCACCACCGATCGAGGCCGTCGCGGTCGCCGACGCCGGCAGGCGCGATCCGCGTCAGGACCTCGACGGTGCGTTCGGCGAGCAGTTTGTTGTGGTGGTGGGCGGCCAGCAGCAGCTCGCCGACCAGTTCGGGCGTCGCCACCTTGCGCAGTGCTTCGCGGTCCATTCCGCGCAACAGCTCGATGGCGTAGCACGGCAGTCGCTGGTCGCGATCGCGCAGCGCGGCGAGCACCGCGCCGGCGCCAGCCGGATGCCAGTCGCGCCCCAGCGACATCAGCACGATCGCCCGCATCGCCCAGGTGTCGGCGCGGGTGAAGGTGTCGACGACGCGCGCGGTCGCCGCTTCGCCGAGTGCCGGCGGTGGCGCCGGTGCGTCGGCCGAGCGCTTCGCCGGTTGCGCCGGGGTGCGTTGGCCGGGGACGGGTGCCAGGGGCGCGAGAACGGCGAGAAGCAGCGGCAGGGTGCGAGCGGGCATGCCCTTGGGTGCGTGGGAGAGGGGCGCCCGGATCTACCCGACCTGGGCCGCCCGGCAACCCGGATTTGCCGAGATCGACGAGGACCGTGTCTTTCGCCGAGCCGGCCGGTAAGTATGGCGGCGATGCCGATCCCCGAACTGATGTCCGGCTGGCAGCGCTTCCGTGCCGGCCGCTTTCGCGACCAGCGCGCGCTGTTCGACCGCATCACCCGCGAGGGCCAGCGGCCGACGGTCGCGATGGTGGCCTGCTGCGACTCGCGCGTCGATCCGGCGATCGTCTTCGACTGCGACCCGGGCGACCTGTTCGTCGTCCGCAACGTCGCCAACCTGGTGCCGCCGTTCGAGGAGTCGGGCAGCTACCACGGCACCAGCGCCGCGCTCGAATTCGCGGTCAGCGTGCTCGCGGTGCGCGACGTGGTGGTGATCGGCCACAGCCAGTGCGGCGGCATCCGTTCGCTGCTCGAGGGGCCGCCGCCGACCAGTTCGCCGATGCGCTTCCTGACCTCGTGGATGACGCTGGCGCAGGAGGCCCGGATCGCCGCGACGACCGCGCCGCTGCTCCAGGCCCGCGAACGCGCCACGCTCTGCGAACGGCTGGCGATCCGCGTCTCGCTGCGCAACCTGATGACCTTCCCGGCGATCCGCGAACGGGTCGAGCGTGGCGCGCTGCGGATCCACGGCTGGCACTTCGACCTGGCCGACGGCGTCCTGACCATGTTCGATCCGGCCAGCAACCGGTTCCTGCCGACCGCCGACGAGCCCGGGCTCGAAGCCGCGAACTGACCCGCGACGCATGCTTCCCGTGGCGGGGCAGGCTTGCTATGGTCACGCCGAACCGTTGTTCAGGAATCCGGTCATGGTCGTCCGTTCGCCCCGCCTCTCGTCGTTCCGCCGCGGTCTGGTCGCCAGCGCGCTGCTGCTGGCAGCTTGCCAGACCGTCGACCCCGTGCGCGTCCAGTCGACGTTCGCGCCGACGCCGGCGTTCGCCGCGCGCAGCCCGGCCGACATCGCCGTGTTGCCGATCGAGGATGGCACCGCCGATGGCGCGGCCCAGCGGCACCTCGTCCAGCTGCGACTGATGATCATGCAGCAGCTGCCGGACCGGCTCTATTCGCCGTTGGCGGAGAACGCCGTCGACGCGTCGCTGCGCAGCGATCCGACCGCGATCGCGCCGGCGCCCGGCGAGAGCCTGCTGGCGCCCGCGACGCTGCAGAAGCTCGCCGGCCATTGCGCCGAGGATGCGCTGTTCGCTATGCGCATCGATCGCTGGGACGAGTCGACGCTGCTGTTCGACAAGCGGCTGCGCTTCCAGTTCCAGGCCGTGATGATGGGCAACGACGGCCAGATGCTGTGGAGCGGGACGCTGCAGGGCGAGGTCAAGGCCGGCGGTGTCGGCGCGGCGCCGCGCGATCGCGACGGCATCGCCCGCAACTGCGCGGGGCTGGCGATCAACGAGATGATGCAGCAGCTGCCGCGGCGCACGCTGTAGGCCGGATGGTGGTGCCGGCGGCGCCGGTGCCCGTGGACCCCTGGAGCGTCTTGACGATCCGTCAAGTCGGGCTTGCCGCCGGCCGCCTCTTGCGCCGGCGCCCCCGGTCGGTATGGTTCCGCCCTTTTACCAACGACCACTGCCCCTCCGGGGGCCGGCCGCGCAGCTGGAAGCCCGTTCCGAAGGCCTACTCTGGCGCGCTGGTTTTGACGATAGCAAGGAAGTCAGGGATGACTCTCGCAGCAGAAGCCAAGCAGAAGATCATTGCCGAGAACAAGCGCCACACCAAGGACAGCGGCTCGCCCGAAGTGCAGATCGCGGTCCTGACGGCGCAGATCCAGGACCTGACGGAACACATGCAGCGGCACCCGAAGGACTACCACAGTCGCCACGGGCTGCTGATGAAGGTCAACCGCCGCAACAAGCTGACCGCCTACCTGCGGCGCGTCGACCTCGCCAAGTACACCCAGCTCGCCGAGAAGCTCGGCTTGCGCAAGTAGCCCGCCGCGCGCGCGGCGAATGCCCAGGCCAGTGGCGGGTATCCCGGCCAATGGCGGGGGCGGATCCAACAGTTGCAGAGTGAACTCGTAGTCTCCGGGCGCCGCGTGCGCCCGGCCGCGGTCCGGCAGGATGCCGGGGCCGCGTCGTACCCGAGCCCCAGGTGTGGGCCAGGGTGTGCTGCCGCCATGGCGCGGCAGCACGCATCGCGCGGGGCAGGAGGTCCCGGCGATGCAGCCAGTCCCGGCGAACGAGCGCAGGACCGCATGAGGCGGTGCGCGCGTTCGCGGCCGCGCGTTGCGGCCTGATTTCCCCGCGGGCAGGGCCCGCACGTTTCATCCCGCGGGCACGTCCCGCAAGTCCAAGCGGGTCAAGACCCGCATCCGTCAGTCCAGCGGGCCAGGCCCGCAAGCAATTCCCCAGCGGGCGATGCCCGCGAACTCCGCGCCGGCGAGTCCGGCGTGCGGGACCGAGGTGGTTCCGCGGCGGTGTCCGGTGCCGACTGAGATCGGCGGGCACGCGGAGGCAGACACGAACACAGATTCCAGAGAAGGCAGAGAAACCAACATGGCAGCGAAGAAGAAGGCAGAGAGTTCGACGGAGAAGCGCGCGCCGCGCGCGCGCAGCAGTTCGGCCGGTTCGGGTGGTGGCGCCAAGGGCGCACCGCGCCGCGGCCGCGGTGGTAAGGGCGGCGATGCCGCCGAGGCCAAGGACGGCGATGCCGCGGATGCGCCGGCGACGCCGCGCATTCCCGCCGCGCGCCCCGCGGCCGGCCGCGTCGTCGTCGAGCGCCAGATCGGCGGTCGCACGTTGACGCTCGAGACCGGGCGCATGGCCAAGCTGTCCGATGGCTCGTGCGTCGCGCGCTATGGCGACACGATGGTGATCGCCAACGTCAACAGCGCGAAGGCGGCGGAGGGCATCGACTTCTTCCCGCTGACGGTCGACTACCGCGAGAAGACCGCGGCCGCCGGTGTGATCCCGGGCGGGTTCTTCAAGCGTGAAGGCCGGCCGACCACCAAGGAGACGCTGGCGTCGCGCCTGATCGATCGCTCGATCCGGCCGATGTTCCCGGACGGCTTCAAGCGCGAGGTGCAGGTGCTCTCGCAGGTGCTGTCGACGGATCGCGAGAACGACCCGGATGTCGTCGCCGCGATCGCTTCGTTCGCGGCGCTGGCGCTGAGCTCGCTGCCGCACGGCAAGTCGCTCGGCATGGTCCGCATCGGCCTGGTCGGTGAGGAGCTGCAGGTCAACCCGCTGTGGAGCGCGCTGCAGAGCGCCGACAACCGGCTCAACCTGACCGTCGCCGGCCACGACGAGGCGATCGTCATGGTCGAGGCGGGCGCGAAGGAAGTGCCCGAGGAGACGATGCTGAAGGCGCTCGAGCTGGCGCACAAGGTCGTCGTCGAGATCGTCGGCATGGTCGAGGAGCTGGTCGCCAAGGCCGGCAAGGCCAAGATGGCCTACACGGCTCCGGTCGCCGACTCCGGCCTGGTCGCCGCGATCGAGGACGAGTTCGGCGAGGCGCTGCGCGCCGCGCCGCTGACGCCCGGCACCAAGCAGACGCGCTCGGCCGCGGTCAAGGCGATCAAGGAGAAGATCGCGACCAAGTTCCACGCGCCATCCGGCGCCAGCGAGAGCGACGCCAAGGTCTGGAACACCAAGGTCGCGACGATCGTCGGCGACATGGTCAAGGACGCCGAACGCCAGTCGATCCTGCGCGGCCATCGCGCCGACGGGCGCGACACCAAGTCGATCCGCCCGATCACGATCGAGGTCGGCGTGCTCCCGCGCGCCCACGGCTCGGCGCTGTTCACGCGCGGCGAGACGCAGGCGCTCGGCGTCATCACGCTCGGTGGCGTCGACGACCAGCAGATCATCGACGGCCTGATGCCGGAGCCACGCAAGCGCTTCCTGCTGCACTACAGCTTCCCGCCGTTCTCGGTCGGTGAGGTCAAGCGCGTGCTCGCGCCGGGTCGCCGCGAGATCGGCCACGGTGCGCTCGCCGAGCGCGGCCTCGAGGCGGTGCTGCCGACGCGCGAGGAGTTCCCCTACACG
>CAYMRG010000191.1:0-9036 GCA_964392555.1 uncultured candidatus Brocadiaceae bacterium | reverse complement strand
CGGTCGTGGTGGTGGTGGGAAGTGCGGGCTAGAACTCCCGCCGTGTCCCTTGCCGGACATGTGCATGGGTATGCGTACGCAGAACTGGATCGTCAGGGCACCGGGGGCGGTGGAGCGGATCGAAGCGTGCTTCACCGGCCGGGCCTTCGCTCCGCATCGTCACGACACCTACGCGATCGGCGTGACGCTCTCCGGCGTGCAGAGCTTCCGCTACCGCGGCGCGACGCGACATTCGTTGCCGGGACAATTGGTCGTGCTGCACCCGGACGAACTGCATGACGGCTACGCGGGGGACGAGCGTGCGTTTCGCTATCGCACGGCCTACCTGCGGCCGGCGGACGTTCAGGGCGTGCTCGGCGGGCGGGCGTTACCGTTCGTCGACGGCGGCATTTCCAGCGATCCGCAGCTCCATGCGGCGGTGTGTGCGCTGCTGGAGGACTATGCGCGGCCGATGGACGCGCTGGAATGGGAGGACGCACTGCTCGACATCGTCAGCGCCCTCGAGCGGGTGACCGGCGCAGGGACGCGCGCGACCGCCGTGAAGCGTTCGGCGGCCGTGGCGGCGCGCGAGTACATCGACGCGCGGTCCGTGCACGGTGTGACGCTCGGCGAACTGGAGCGCCTGACGGGGCAGGATCGGTGGCAGTTGTCGCGCGACTTCCGCTCTCTGTTCGGCACGAGTCCGTATCGGTATCTCGTGCTGCGGCGGCTCGACCGAGCACGGGCGTTGCTGCTGAGCGGCCGCGGCGTGGCGGATGCCGCCCATGCCTGCGGGTTCGCCGACCAAAGCCACTTCGGTCGGCAGTTCAAGCAGGCGTTCGGCCTGACGCCGCGCGCATGGCTCGGGGCGGCCTCGCACGATCGTTCTAGACCGGGTTAGCCGGCTCGCATCCACTGCCGGGCATGAAACCGGTCGAGATCTTCGCAGGCGCAGGCCGAGGCCGAGTGCCGTGGGTGTGGGTTACGCCGATCCTGGGCATTGTGTTTGTCGTCGCCTCAGGGCTCGGCATCGAACTGGAGATGGAAGCGCGGGGGCTTCAGGACACCCAAGGTAGACCCATTGGTCGCCAGGGCATCCTTGCGTTCTTGCTGCTGACGTTCCTGGCGCTGGGCGCGACGGTACTCGCCTGGACACGTTGGATCGAACGGCGACCGCTGGGCGCGATCGGGCTCACTCGCGAGCGCGCCGGGAAGAGGTTCGCGTTCGGTTTGCTCGTCGGCGTTCTGACGTCGGGTGGTCTGGTCGCCGCGATCTGGCTGGCGGGAGGCTTCACGGTGGTTCGCTTCGCTCCGGCATTTGCCTCGGCGGACGCGCTCGCGTACATCGCGGTTCTGCTCGCGTGCTTTGCGGTGCAGTCGAGCGTCGAGGAGGTCCTCTTTCGCGGCTGGATGCTCTCGGCGCTCGCGCGGCGGACCCATGTCATTACCGCGGTCGTCATCGTATCCGCCGTCTTCACCCTGCTGCACTTGAGTCGAGGGCAGCCGCCGCTCGTCACGTTGAGCACGTTCCTGTTCTCGGTGTTCGCGTGTTCCTGGGTGCTGAGGTCGCGCCACCTCTGGAGCGCCATGGGATGGCACTCGGCTTGGAACTGGCTCATCGGGGTCGGGTTCGAGATTCCGATCACCGGGCTCGACCTGAAGGTGCCCGCGCTCGTGGCGAAGCTCGAGTCGATCGGCCCTGACGCGTTGACGGGCGGCCCGGATGGTCCGGAAGGGAGTTGGCTGTGCGTGGCCCTATTCTTGGCCGCGACGGCACTGCTCACGGCGCCTCGCCGGCGGCTGTGGCGGACCTGATTCCACTCCGTCGCGCCACGTGGCGGGCGCTGGCCGACGCGGATGCGCGGTTTGGCCGTGATGCTCGACGGGAACGGGCTGGCGCATCGGCAGAGCGCGCTGCCGCGCGTCGCCAGCTGCGAGCTGCAGGACACGGCGATCCTGTTCGTCGGCTGAGTCCGACTCAGCGGGCCGCCACCTGGATGTCCGGCACGTCCGCCGACGCCGCATCGATTGCCGCCCTGGCGCGCTGCGCCCCATCGCAGCGCGACTGCCGCCCACTTCGGACGGACGCCGTTCGCGACCTGCGTGACGCGCATGGCTCGGTCGCCGGGAGCGGGGGTGGCTCCCGCCGCCCCTCGCCGCGTGGATTCAGGCGAGCGGAAACCACCGCGAATCATCTTCTCAGCGGTGCCACATACAGACGACGGCCGCCGTAGACTTGCGGGCCGCCTCGCCACCGTTGCATCGGAAAATTCGCGATCCGAAGGCACCCAGGCGCGGCACCCCACGTCCGATCGGGCGGTTCGACTCCACAACCACGCAACCCATGGCAAGAGTGCACCCACTCCATCCTCTCGCAGCCCTCTCCCTGCTGGCCGTGCCAGCGATCGCGCAACAGGCCCCTTCGCTCTCGGCCAGCGCCCGCGGTCAGCTCGCCGCGTTCGAGTCCAGCTCGGCCTGGAACGAGTTCCGGGACCAGGCCGGCGGCCAATGGCGCATCGAATGGTGCGCCGCCACCGGCACGCCGCGCGCCATCTGGGGCAGCGGCCTCGCGCTGGCCGACTGGCGTGAGAACACGCTGGACGAGGCGCGTCGGCATGCCAACCAGTTGCTGCGCGACCGCGCCGGCCTGCTCGGCCTCGGCGATTCCGATTTCCGCGAGTCGATCGGCAGCCGCATGGGCCGCACCTGGGTGCTGGTCTACGACCAGTACTTCCACGGCGTGCCGGTGGTCGGCGGCCGCGCCGACGTCCGCGTCAACATGACCGGTCGGGTGCCGATGTTCGGCAGCACGGCGTGGCAGATCCCGGCGACGTTCAGCACGACCCCGGCGATCAGTGGGGAAGCCGCGACGGCGCTCGCGTGGACCGCGCTGGGCGAGGCGCCGACGGGCGTCGCGCAGCCGGCACCGGTCGCGGCGCCGCGCCTCGTGATCTGGGGCGACGCGCACGCGCGGTCGCCGATGACGGCGCAGCTGGCGTGGGAGATCGCGGTCAGCAACGTCGACGCCGCAGGCAAGGGCACGATCGGCCGCTACTACATCGACGCCACCAACGGCGGCGTGCTGAACTTCACGAACGACAAGCACGAGTGCGGCATTCCCGGCTGCTCGCTGCCGCACGCCAAGGCGCCGGCGCTCGATCTGTCGCCGATGGCGCCGCCGGTCCTGACGACCGTGACGGTGATGGCGTGGACGCGCACCGGCGTCGACGCCTACTCGGCGCTCACCAACGTCCCGCTGCCGGGCCTCGAGCTCACCGTGCCGGGCGTCGGCACGGTCACGACCGACGCGAACGGCCAGTTCACGGTCAACATCGCCGCCGCGGTCAACATCACGGTCGGCCAGCTCAACGGCCGGCACCATTCGCCGATCCTCGGCGGCACCGCGCCGAGCGGCTCGTTCACGGTCAACCCGGGCGTCAACTCGACGATCCAGCTGCTGACCTCGGGCGCCACCGTGGCCGCCGCGGCGCACACGACGACGTCGTTCTGGTGCGATGCCGTCAACGAGTGGTCGCGCTCCATCCTCGGCAACTCGGCGCAGCTCGCTGCGATCGACTCGATCACGCCGACGGTCAACATCGCCTCGACGTGCAACGCCTACTACACGAACAACACGATCAACTTCTATTCGGCCGGCGGCGGCTGCAGCAATACGGCGAACGCGACGGTCATCGCCCACGAATGGGGCCACGGCATCGACGAGCAGTACGGCGGCCTGTTCAACCTCTCCGGCGAAGGTCTCAGCGAAGGCTGGGGCGACATCATCGGGATGTACCTGGTCGACAGCCCGCTGCTGGGCAGCGGCTTCCAGACGGCCGGTGTCGCGCTGCGTGACGGCAACAACGTGACGCAGTACGGAACGCAGTTCGAGGTCCACGCGGCCGGTGAATCGTGGATGGGCTTTGCCTGGAAGCTCCGCGATCGGCTCGCGACCACGCTCGGCAATCGGCCCGCGGCGATCGCGGTCAGCAACGACATCGTGATGGGTTCGATCGTCGCCAACGCGAGCGATCAGCCGGGTGCCGTGATTGAGGTCTTCATCGCCGACGATGATGACGGCAACCTGCTCAACGGTACGCCGCACTCGGTCGACCTGATCCTGGCCTGCAACCAGCACTCGCTGCCGTACCCCGGCCAGGGCGGCACGGTCGCCTTCGGCACGGGCTGCAACCGCGGCTCGACGGCTTTCTACGAGGAGTTCGGCAGCCCGAGCTTCGACCTCAGCGGTTCGGCGATGACGCTGCTCTGGAACGGCGCCTACTACACGGCGGTGCCGGCCGGCAGCTACGTCGCCCCGAGCGGTGCGGCGACGTCGCTGGCGCTGACCGATGATTCGTCGACCTCGGTGACGCTGTCGGGTGCGTTCCCCTATGCGGGCGGCACGACCAACACGCTGACGGTCTGTTCCAACGGCTTCGTCTCACCCTCCAACAGCAACGGCACGGGATACACGCCGAGTGCGTCGGGCTGGCTCGGGTCCACGGCCCCGCGTTGGGGCACGTGGCACGACTTCAATCCCGGCGCGGCGGGTTCCGGCGCGGTCAAGTTCGAGCAGATCGGCACGGTCGCCTACATCACCTGGCAAGGCGTCTACAGCTACGCCACGACGGCTGCCAACACCTGGCAGCTGCAGCTCGACCGCTCGAACGGCAACGTCACCTACGTCTGGCAGACCATCGTCTCGTCGGGCAACGGGTGGTTGGTCGGCTACGCCGGCACTGCGCCGAACGCCGACCTCGGCAGCCTCGACATCTCGGTGGCCCTGCCTGGTGGCTTCGCGACCAGCGCTACCAACGTGCTGCCGCTCGCGCTCGTCGCCACGCCGCCGCACATCGGTCAGACCACGACGCTGTCGACCACGGAGTTCCCCGTCGGCAGCCTGCTCGGCGTGCAGGTCATCAGCATGACGAAGTTCGATCCGGGTATCGACCTGTCGGTGATCGGCATGCCGACCTGCTCGCTCTATGCGCAGCTCGACAATCTGCAGCTCCTGTTCCCGGTGAACCAGAGTGCCACCTACGGCCTGGCGATCCCGAACAACCCGGCGCTCATCGGCGCGGAAGTGGTGACGCAGAGTGCCGCGTTCGACAGCGCCGCCAACGCGGCCGGCCTGATCTCGTCGAATGGGCTGTCGCTGATCCTCGCCCAGTGACGGCTTGACGCAGCGGAGCAGACCGGCCGAATCGCTGGCCTGCTCCGCGCCGCGCCCGCCGACGGCCCGATCGGTCAGCGGCGGGTGGTTCCGGCGATGCCGGCGAACGGGTCCGTGTCGTTCGGATCGGTCTGCCCAGGGCGCAGGATGCGGCAGTCCGGCAGCGTCGCTTCGAGCCTGGGGTCTGCGCGCTCGGTGAACTGCTGCCTGCGCAGGTCGAGCAGGCGCAGGCTGCGCGGCAGCCCGAGCAGTCCCGGAATGCTGGCCTCGGTGTACTCGAGCCGCAGGACCTCGATGCGGCTGCCGGCCAGCGCCCGCATGTGTGCGTCCGTCCAATGCACGCTGCCGAGGCCGAGTTCGCGCAAGGTCGGGATGCTGGCGAGGCGCGCGAGCAGCTCGGGGGCGAGTGCGTCGCCGAACAGCACCAGCTTGCGCAGGCGTCCGGCCGCGATCCACGGCTCGTAGAGTTCGGGGGCGCAGTCGCCGTCGACCAGTTCGATCGCGTCGAGCTTGTTCGCCAGCGTGCGCATGCCGGTGACGGTGATGCCGCCGCGGCTGCCGATCTTGACCGCGTCGCCGAAGCCGATGGCCCCGTCGATGCGCAGCGAGGTGAGGGCCGGCAGCTGCGCGAGCTCGGCGGCCCGCTCGTCGTCGAGCATGCTGCTCGGGATGCGGAGGTGACGCAGCTTCGGCAGCGCCTGCAGCTCGACGAACGCGGTCGTCGGCCGTTCGGGGAGCTGGAGCGAAATCGGCTGGCCCGCGCCGAGGTTCGTCGTGAACGGGGCGAACTCCAGGTGTTCCAGCTGCGTGAAGCGACCGAGGAGCTTCGCGAACGAACCGCTCGGCGGCTCCGGGCAGCGGATCGCCCGCGCGCCCTCGGGCACCTGCGCGAGTTCGTCGAGCGACTGCACGGCGCCGCGCGCGATGTGCCACTGGTGGCTCGCCTTCGCCAGCAGGCCGGCGAGCGCCTGCTGCCAGGCCTCGGGCAAGTCCTCGGTGCGACGACTGCCGACCGCCAACGTCGGCTGGTCCGAGAATCGCACGAAGGCGTGCACGCGGCGTCCTGAGATCTCGAACGCGAGCCACGCGTCGAATCGCGGCGACTCGGTAGCCGTCGGATCGAAGGGCTGCGAACCGATCGGCGGCACGAGCGCGGCGAACGCACGCCCCTCGGGCCCGGTGAGGATCGCGGTCGCGCCTGCGATCTCCTCGACGGCGCCATCCTCGGGGCGCGTCCGCAGCAACCGCAGCACGACGCGGTCGACCTTGTCCTTCACGGCGTCCCAGTCCGCCTGGTTCGCGATCGACACCGCATTCCCGTCCCACGAGTGCTTCGGTGGCGCTGGCGGCTGCGGATCCTGCGCCTGCACCGCCTCCTGGTTGCGCAGTGCGACGACGCCGAGGACGACGCCGACGCCCAGCAGCGCGATTGCGGCGGCGAGCCAGTACGAGCGCCGAGTTGCGATGTAAGCCGCGTGTTGGTTTACCGCCGGCGCGAAGGCCTGCTCGAGCAGCACCTCGAACCACCGCTCGCGTGGGTCCACCACGACCTCGTCGTCGCCGTTCATGCTTCCTCCTTGACGCGCTGTTGCACGCACGCGGCGAGCGCCGCGCGCAGCCGCACCAGCAGGCTCTTCACGCCTTCGGCGCCGAGCCCGATTTCGCGCGCGATCGCCGCGCGTTCGACTCCGTCGCCGTAGCGAAGCTCGAGCGCGCGCCGCGAACGTTGTGGCAGTTCGTCGAGACAACGCCGCAGCGCCCGCGCCTGCGCATCGCCGCCGTCAGGCGTCGCGACCTCGACCCACTGCGCGTGCAGCACGTCGAGATCGGCGATCTCGCGGCCCGCGCGCCGCAGGTGCATCCGCAGCCGGTTGCGCGCGGTCGTGCACAGCCACGCCAGCGGCGGTTCGTCCGCCGCGAACGTGCGCAGCGCGGCGACCAGCGTGTCCTGCGCGAAGTCGTCGGCGAGATCGGCCGCGCAGCCGAGGAAGCGCAGGTAGCGCCAGACCCGCGAGCGCGCCGGCACGAGCCACCCGGGATCACCCGATGGCACCGGGGCGAGGGGATCGGCGGCGGTGGGCAACGCAGTCACGACGGGAGGATGCCCGAAACCGCGTGCCGGGGGTGCGCGCAGCAGAGGTTTCTGCGCGGTCCGCCCGGGTGCGCCAATTCTCGCCGAGATCGGCGGGCGGTTCCTGCAGCAGGCGGATCGGCGGCGAAGGCGATCTCGCGACGGCGCCGCCGGCCGACGCAGTGCAATGGCACGAGCCGTTCCTGCACGGTTCGCTCGGCGCCGGGCGGACGACGCCGCTCGGCCTGACCGCGCATTGCACGGCGTGCCGCGTGCCGGCGGACCTGCGCGGCGCCGCACTGCCGGTCTGGCTGGGCGTACGCGTCGGCGACGGCCGCTGCGAGTCGTGCAGCTCGGCACGGTGACGGTCGCCTACCAAGGAACGCGAGGGGAAACGGCTTCGCCCGCCTACGCTGGAGCTGACGCGCCTGAGGCGCGCAGATCAGCGGCGACCGGCTGGGATGCGAGAAGGTTCCATGCGTCGGGGTCGGGCGTGGCCCGATGGAGTGCTTCTGACGGCGGACGAGGCCGCCGCTCACCGCGACACGGTGCGCGCGATCGGCTGGTCGCGGCTCGCGCCGGCGCTCGCGATCTGCTCGCCGGCGTCGCTGCTGGCGACGGTGAGCCGTCCGGCACCCAGGGGGTCGCGCAGGTCCGGCGCAGGCTGACCCCGGTGCAGGGCGACGGCGATGCGCAGCAGGCGCAATTCGGCGATCGCGCCGCGGTAGGTGCGTTCGCAGTTGTCGATGCTGGGGGCGCCGAACGCGACCAGGCTGTTGGCGGAGCCCTGCACCAGGGCCCGGCGTTGCGGCAAGGACCGCTCGTACTGCGGCCAGCTGGCCGCCGGATCGCAAGCGTCGACGTTGACCTTGCACACGGTGGCGAATGCGTCGGCCATCATCCAGTGCAGCGAGAAGGCGAACCGCCACGCGCTGGCGTCGAAGGCGGCGCCCTGGCCGCGCAGCGTGCGACCGAATGCGATGGCCTCGCCGCGCATGTCGGCGCCTTCGGGCAACGCCTCGTCGATGCGCTGCAAGCCCTGCGCCAGTGCGGCCAGCGCCGGCTCGTCGAGCTGCTGCAGCGCCCGGTCGGGCCAGGCCTCCTTGGTCGCGATCACCAGCATCGCGCTGCCGATCATCTGCTCGATCAGCAGGTCGCTGCGCAGGAAGTCCGCGCCGAACATCGCCGCATCGAGCGTGTCGCGAACGGCCGGCAGCGAGGCGCCGGCGAGGCGTTCGCAGCGGGCGCGCAGCACGGCCGCGTTGACGAGCGCGCGCGCCGTCAGCAGGTTCGCGATGTGGCTGTTGAAGTCGCGGGGTTCCCAGATGCACTGCGACGAGACGGCGCCGGCGTGCAGCGCCGCGAGCGCCGGCTGCCAATCGGCGAGCAGGTCCTCGCCCGCCCTGGCCTTGCCGTCGTCGCCGTGCGGCAGCGTCGCCACGAGGCGCTTCTGGTCGAGCGGCTGCGCCAGCCGCACCGCGGCGTCGTAGTGCGGACGAGCATCGCCATCGACCGCTTCGCCGTAGGCGACGGGCCGGCGGAAGTCGCGAGCGTTCCACTCGGCCTCGAGCGCGGCGAGCCGTTCGTTCATCTGCGTCCAGCACAGGTGGCTGCGCAGTTGCACGAGCCCCACACCCCCGACCAGCGCGAGGCACACGGCGAACGGAATGACACGGCGCAGTTTCACGGCCTCGCCATCGTCCGCGGCTCTGCACCGCCGAAGGGATCCGCCGTCGGCCGTCCCACAACGGGACGGGGCCGAGCGCGCCGCTTTCGCCGTCCTGCGGCGTCAGGCGACCGCGAAGCGTGCTCG
>CAYMRG010000190.1:0-9082 GCA_964392555.1 uncultured candidatus Brocadiaceae bacterium | reverse complement strand
AGTCTGCGTCCGAATCCGAGCCCGAGATTTCGCAGCCGACCGCTGCACGGCCGGTCCACCCTTCGGCTCCGGCTTCGACGCCGGTGGTGGGCGCCGCTTCGGGTGCGATCCGAGGCTTCAGCGCCGCGGATCAGTCTGCGCGGGAGGCGGCGCTGCTCGCGGCTCCGGAGGCCGGCCCCCGAGGCGCCGCAGCGCCCGTCAGCGACGGCGTATCGCGGGCGTTTCGGTCGGGTGTGGCGGCGCCTGCGGTTGTCGACGCGGTGCCCTTGCCGATGTCAGCGTCAGCGGGCGCGCCGCAGCCTGATGGACAGGCGCTCGCGGTTCGGCGCCGGATCGAAGCCGCGGTCGCGGGGCCTGACGTGCCGCCGGCCTCATCGCCGGCCGATGTAGTCAGGAGCGAAGCGCTGATCGCAAGATCGAAGTCCGACCGCACGGGCGAATCGCCCGACGCGGACGCGGGCGGACGCGATTCAGACTTCTCGCCGCCGCCGCCGCCGCCGGGCCGGGTGCTGGTGAAGACCGCACCGGATTCGGCGGGTGGCGCGGCAAGCGCCTTGGAGGAGGTCAAGAGGGATTCGTCGAGTCCGCCGATGCTGACGGTGGCGGCAGGCGCGGCCGTCGGATCCGCGACCCCGATCGGCACACCGGCCGAGGCGGGGGCCGGGCTGGCGCAGGCGCTTCAGCAGTCCCCGATGGCGTCCGTGTCGCACGAGCCATTGCGAGCCGATGTTCTCCCCGGGATGCACGGTGATGGGTCTGTTTCGTCGCAACCGCCGCCGGAGCCTGTGTCGCCCCGGCTGCCGCTGCCGGTCGTGGTGAACCGCGCTGCATCGTCGCGAACCCCGACCGGGGCCGTGCCGCAAATGCCTCCGGCTGACTCATCGCCGACGGCGACAAAGGTCCGGTCGGCAGCTGCGCAAGTGCCGGGCCCGTCGGTCGCGCTCGCCGATGCCGGCCTGTCGGTGGAGGCGCCGGGCAGCGTCCCCGGTGCGCTCCGATCGCCCGAACCGGAGGCCGGCAGCGCGGCATCGGCCGGTGAGTGGCGGCGCGACGATGCGCATGCCTCGGCTGTAGCGGCGGAGGTGTCGTTGTCGAAGGACGAAGACTCGCCTACCGGCCCCCGCGGCGTCGAACGTCGCGGCAAAGTCGCCGATCTGTCGCATCGAAAAGACGGTGAGCCGAGTGAGCGCGCGGCCTTGTCCTCGCTCGCCGTCGACGCGGGTGCTGTCGCATCGGCTCCTGCTTCGTCGCTGACGCAAGCCGCGTTGCCGATTGCGCGCGTTGCGGCGTCGATCCTCCCGTTGCGCTCCGACCCTCTCAATGCCTTGCCGGCGGTGCCGCGGCATGAGCGCCGGCCGCCCCGTGCCGATGCCGCGGCCGATCGGGCGTCCACGCTGGCGGCGCCTTTGCGCTCTCAGATCTCCGATGCGTCGCCGCTGGTGTCGTTGCCGGTGCCTGCTGCTGGCACATCGGCCGTCGTTGCGCCGGCGCGGGCTGCCCCGCTGGCGGCGGTGCCTGGCGTTGACGCGCCGCGCCGGGCCGAACCGCCGACGAAGCCTCAAGCGGCAACCGGCGTGGCGCCGGCGCCGGCGATGGACGACGCGTCGCGTGCAAACCATGCCTTGGTGCGGCCGGAGGATTCGGCGGCCGCGGTCGTTGATGCAGCGACATCGCTCGACGCCGCCGCGCGCCCGACAGATGCGGTGTCGATGCCAGCCAGCGCGGCGAAAGGGCTGTCGCCTCTCGAGTCGGTTAGGCTTGGTCGGACGACTCAACCCTCTTGGGGGGCGTTGGCGTCTGCCCCGCCTGCGGACGCTCTCGAGCAAGTCCGGCTTGGTCGGGCGACGACGCAGTTGTCTCGGGGGGCGTTGCCGCCGGCCCCGCCTGCGGACGCTCTCGAGTCGGACCGGATCGGCCGAGGAACCCAACCTGAGATGGGCGCGGCGGCAACGCCCGCTGGGGGCGCTCTCGGTGAACAAAGCGCTGCTGCCGAGTTCGTCGATTCCCAAGGGAAGCCGGCCGGGCCGCGGCTTGGTCCTGGGGGCGATCACAAGCTGCCGACCGTCGCGCCGGAACCATCGCGGCTGACGGACGAAGGACCGCCGCTGGTACGAGTCGCCAACTTCGCGGCGGCGCGCGAGGTACCGACGGTGCCCCACGCGGCCGAGGCGGTACGCGTTGCGCGTGCCGTCGTTCCCGCGACGATGAACGCGGCAGCGCCGAGGTCCACGACGGCTGCTGCGATTCGACATGCCCTGCGGGCCGAGGTCGCTTCGGGCGTGGTTGGAGGCCGATCGGCAGATGACAGCGAAGGCTCGCCGGACAGCAGGACGGACGACGCCCGTGACCACTTGCCTGTTGTCGCCGCAACGCGCGTCATCGCGCCGGCTGCGGCGGAAGAGTTTCCCCGCGAGCCGACGCGGACGGATTCGCCGCGCAGCGATTTGGCAACAAGCCCTTCGCCCGCACCGTCGGTCTTGCCGCATGTGCTGGCCAGGACGCCTAGGCGCGATTCGGGCGCCGACCTCCCGGACGCGACCGCTGCGCTGCAGCCGCTGCCGAGCGAGACGGTGCAGCACGGCGTCGTGCCGGCTCGAATCGGCCTGTCCGACGATCTGCTGCCGCCGGTGGCAGGCGCGCCGCCGAATGCAGACCGCACTGGCCGCGGGCAAGACATCGACGAAGTCGTCGAGCGTGCGCTGCAGGCGCTGATGCAGCGGCTCGAGATCGAGCGCGAGCGGCGGGGGTTCGCGAAATGGCACTGACGAAGTTGACCATCGTGCCCGAAGTGAAGGGCTCGCGGATGAAGTTCGACAACAAGGACGCGCGCTGCATCGTCGCGGCTTTCAACCCGAGCCGCCTCACGCTGAGCCGCAGCGTGAAGTGGGGCGAACAGCCCGCGGCCAAGCGCGACAACCCGGAACTGCAGTTCACCGGAGCCGACCCGGCTAGCCTGAGCATCGACCTGTTCTTCGACACCTACGACACGCCCGAACTCGACAAGGACAGCGTGCGCGCCCACACCGGCAAGGTGCGCGACCTCACGCTGGTCGACGGCGGGTTGCACCGGCCGCCGGTGTGCAGGCTCGAATGGGGCGAGCAGCATGTCTTCTTCCAGGGCGTGCTGGTCCAGATCGAGACGCAGTACACGATGTTCATGGACGACGGAACGCCGGTCCGCGCCACCTGCCGCTGCACGTTCAGGCAATGGAAGTACAACGGCGACGACCTGATCGAGCAGAACCTGATGTCGTCCGACGTGGCGAAGGTCTGGCTCGTCAAGCGCAGCCAGACGCTGGCGACGATCGCCGCGGTCGAATACGGCGACGCGCGCGAATGGCGCACGATCGCCGAGGCGAATAACATCGATGACCCATTGGCGATCGCGCCGGGGCAGCAGTTGCTGCTGCCGCCGCGTCGAGTGTCCTGGAGGCGTCCGGCGCAACCATGAACACCGCAGCCCGCTTTCGTCGCGTGGAAGGAAGGGTCGTGCAGTGAGTGCGCGCGACGAGTTCAACACCCTGGCGCCGGAGTTCAGCGTCAAGGTCAACGGCGCGCCGATGCCGAACGATGCGGTCGCCGACGTGCACGCGTTGACCGTTCTCGACGACGTCGACGCCCCCGGCATGTTCACGCTGACGCTGTCGGCCTGGGACAGCGTCGAGATGAAAGCCAAGTGGATCGACGACAACCTGTTTCGTGAAGGCAACCCGGTCGAGGTCGGCCTCGGCTACCAGGACCGCACGTCGACGCTGATCAGCGGCGAGATCACCGCGATCGAGCCGGTTTTTGCGATGTCGCGCGAGCCGCTGCTGACGCTTCGCGGACACGACCGCAGGCATCGCCTGATGCGCGCCAGGCGCACGCGATCGTTCACCCAGAGCAAGGACAGCGACATCGCGAGCCGCTTGGCCACCGAGGCCGGCCTGCGGCCCGATGTCGAAGACACCGGCGTCACGCTGCCTTACGTGCTGCAGCACAACCAGACCGACCTCGAGTTCCTGATGACGCGAGCGCGGCGCATCGGCTACGAGTTGATCGTTCGCGACAAGGTGCTGTTGTTCCGCTCCCGCGCGGCGGCGGCCGGGCCCGAGTTGACGTTGCGCCGCGAGATCGAGCTGCTCGAGATCCGGCCGCGCCTGTCGACGCTCGGGCAGGTGCCCGAGGTCGAGGTGCTGGGCTGGAACCCTGCCGACAAGGCTGCGATCACCGGCCGCGCGAGGGTGGGCGACGAGTCGCGGCGGATGGAGGGCAAGCAGTCGGGTCCGGTCGCGGTGCAGGCGGCCTTCGACCCCGGCAAGTCGAAGCGCGTCGCGCAGCCGGTGCACAGCCAGGCCGAGGCCGATCAGCTCGCGCGGCGCGGATTCGCCGAGATGGCACTGAACTACGTTCACGCGGAAGGGCTCTGCATCGGCGATCCGCGGATGAAAGCGGGCACGGTCGTCAAGATCGAAGGCCTCGGCGAGCGCTTCAGCGGGCCGTACTACCTGAGCTCGGTCGAGCACCGCTTCGACCGCCGCAACGGCTACCGGACGGCCTTCCATGCCATGCGGAACGCGGCGTGATGAACGACGACCTCCTGCACCGCCTGCTCGCCCCGCCCGACGACGACGGCCGGTTGCACGGCGTCGTGATCGGCATCGTGACCAACAACCGCGACCCCGACGGCCTGCACCGCGTCAAGCTGCGCTTCCCGTGGCTGAGCGAAAGCGACGAGAGCCATTGGGCGCGGGTGGCGACGCCGATGGCCGGCAACGACCGCGGCTGCTACTTCCTGCCCGAGGTCGACGACGAAGTGCTGGTCGCATTCGAGCACGGCAGCGTCGAGCACCCGTTCGTCATCGGCTCGGTCTGGAACGGCTCGGACAAGCCGCCGGAAAGCAACGCCAACGGCAGCAACGACCACCGCAGCATCAAGTCGCGCAGCGGCCATGTGATCCGGCTCGGCGACGCCTCGGGCGGCGAAAAGGTCGAGATCATCGACAAGACCGGCAGCAACCGCATCGTCATCACCAGTTCCGACAACAAGATCGTCATCGAGGCTTCGGGCGACATCGAAGTCACCTCCAGCCGCGGCAAGCTGAAGATGAGCGCGGTCGGAATCGAGATCAGCTCGCAGACCGATGTGAAGATCCAGGCGCAGACGACGATCGACGTGTCCGCCAACGCGCAGCTGAGCATCAGCGGCGCGCTGGTCAAGATCAACTGAAGGCTCCCAGCCATGCCGCCCGACCCCGACCGCCCGAACGCCTCGCGGCCCGAAGCGTCGCCGAAGCTGGTGCTCGGCGCCGGATGGGGTTTTCCGGTCGTGCGCGATCCGGAGCGGCTGTTGGCGGTCGCGGCGGAAGACGAAAGCGTTCGCCAGTCGATCCTCATCATCCTGCGCACCGTCAAGGGCGAGCGCGTGATGCGGCCCGATTTCGGCTGCGACCTGCACGAGCTGGTTTTCGCGGTCAACGACCGCAGCACCCGCGCCGCGGCCGCGTACGAGGTGCGCGAGGCGCTGAAACGCTGGGAACCTCGAATCGAGTTGATGACCGTCGAGGCCGATGCTGCGGGCCCGCGCGGCGAAGTGCTGCTGGTCTCGGTCGAGTACCGGGTCCGCAGCACCGACAACCGCTTTAACCTCGTCTACCCGTTCTACCTCGACCGGCCGCTGGCTTGAAGGCGATCGATGGACGCCGATGACCGTGCCCCCCCGATCGTCGAGCGGCCGCGTACGGCCGACGAGATCGCCGCGGTCGTCGATGCCCGCCATATGGCCTCTGGATTCGCGCCTCGGGGAGTCGACCGCCTGCGCGACGCGCTCGTGCGCATCGGCGCGCGCTATGGCGAGATCCTCACCGAGCAGCTGAACGCACTGCCCGAGCGCCACATCGAGGCGTTCCTGAGCCGCTTCGCAGGCCCGCCCGCGCCGCCGGAGCCCGCCGAAGTCTTGTTGTCGTTCGTTCCGGTGAGCGCCCCCCTGGCCGAGCCGCGATCCGGCCCGCCCCCCGTGGGAGTCAAGGAACTCGGGAGCGGTCCTTCGCTCCTCGAGTGTTCGCCGGGGGCTGTCGCCCAGCCGATCGTCGTTCCGGCGCACACCGAGGTGGCGGCTGCTCCCGCCGCGGGAGACAGCGAGCCGGTCGTCTTCGAGACCGTGGCCGATCTGGCCGTGCTGCGCGCCGAAGCCGTGCAGGCGCTGGTGTTCGACGCCCGGCGGTTCGTCTTCGCCCGGATCGACGGGCTGCTGTCGCCTGCAGGGTATGGCGGTGCGAGCCTGCTCGCGGACGCGCGGCCGTTCGAGTTCGCGGCGCACTTCGACGCTGCCGGCGTGCTCGGCGTGCCCGGGCTGGCGCAGGTCGGTGTCGACGTCGAACTCGCCGGGGCAGGGCTGCGCCCGCCGGAAGCGACTTTCGAGTGGGGCCTGCGGACGAACGAAGGCTTCGTCGCGTTGTCGGTCGAAAGCGATTCGACCTCGCAGCTGTCGCGCAGCGGCACGGTGATGCTCGCGGCGCCGAAAGAATGGCCGCGCTCGGCGATTGCCGGCATCGAGTCGCGCTGGCTGTCGTGCCGCATGGTCCACCACGGTGTCGCGCTGCCCGACGGCGTGACTTTCGTTCCGCCCTGTGTCACCCGGATCCGCGTCTTCGCGATCGTCGAGGTGCGCGGTGCAGCGCTTGCGGCGGTGTGCCACGGTGAAGCCCCGCTCGACCCGAGCAAGGACTATTTCGTGTTCGGCGAACGGCCGCGCTTCGGCGACGTATTCCAGATGAGCGCGCCGGCGTTCATGCAGCCTGACACGCAGGTCACGCTGCACGTCGAGATGACCAACCCGGCGGGCTTGCTCGAGGGGCCGTTGCCGCCGGTGCGCACCGAGGGCCGGCCGCGCGTGCGTTGGGAGGCGCACAGCGCGCGCGGCTGGGTTCCGGTCGACGCCGACGATGGTACCGAGTCGTTCACCCGCGGCGGCGAGCTGACGTTCACCTTGCCCGACGATGTCGCGGCGACGACGATCGCCGGGCGTAGCGGTGGCTGGGTCCGGGCGCGGCTGGTTGCCGGGCACTACGGCCCTGCACAGGTGATCGACGGCGTCGTCTACCCGGTGGCACCGTCGGTCGCCAAGTTGAGTATCGACGCGCGAGCGCGCGTCAGGCCGCGTGCGCCACATCGGGTTGTGCTCGAAGGCCTGCTCGGTCCGCAGCTGTTCGATCCGGCGCCTGCCGACGCTTTCGATCTGTTCGCCGTACCGCGCGAACCCGGCACCGCGTTGTACTTGGCGCTGCGCGTGCACGAAGCGCGCTCGCGTGACCTCCCACTGAGCTTGCAGGTGCAGCCCGCCGAGCCAACCGGGCGCCCGGTGATGCGGTCGCTGCGCGCACCCGGCGCCGGATCGCGCTGGCAGTGGCTCGACGCAGGCGGATGGCGCGATTGCGAGGTCGAAGCCGACGAGACCTCGGGCATGCGCCGGGCGGGGCTGGTGCGGCTGCGGATTCGCGTCCGCGAGGCCGGGGCATCGCTTCCGCTGTGGTTGCGCGCGTTGTGGCCGCCGACGCACGAAGCGCCGGCTTTGCGCCGTATCGCGATCAACGCGGTGCGCGCCCGCCAGACCACGACCGTGCGCAACGAGATCGTCGGCTCGAGCACCGGGCGTCCGCGGCAGGTGTTCGACGCGCTGCGCACGCCGATCGTCGGCGAGGTCGTGCTGCAGGTGTTCGAAGGCGAAACCTGGGTGCGATGGGAGCACGTCGGCGATCTCGCCGGAGCAGATGCGCAGGCGCGGGTGTTCACCCTCGATCGGGTGTCGGGGCGCATCGAGTTCGGCGACGCGATGCACGGGCGCATCCCGCCGCCTGGCGCCAACAACCTGCGGCTGCACCGCTATCACGTCGGCGGCGGGCGGAGCGGCAACCGGCCGGCGCGTGCGGTCTCGCAATTGCGTACCACGGTGCCGTACATCGAGGCGGTCGCCAATTTCGAGCCGAGCGCCGGGGGCCAGGACGCGCCCGACGCCGCGACGCGCCAGCGCGAAGCCGGCGCGTGGCTGCGTCACCGCGGCCGCGCCGTCTGCCGCGACGACTATGCCGACCTCGCGCGCGCTGCGGCGCCCGAGGTGGCACGCGCCTACTGCCTCGGCGCGTGCGACCCGGCGGCCGGGCGCTGGTCGGCGGCGCAGGCGGCCGGCACGGTCAGCGTCATCGTCGTTCCCGACAGCGATGCGCCGCGCCCGCAGCCGACGCTCGAACTGCTGGAGACGGTGAAGCGCCACCTCGACTCGCGCTGCCCGCTGGCGGTCGAGGTCGTCGTTCTCGGTCCGGCTTATGCCGCCGTCTCGGTGAGCGCGCGCGTGCAGTGCGCGCCGGGCGAGTCGGCGTATGCCGTCGCCGGTGCGTGCCGGCAGCGGTTGCAGCAGTTCCTGCATCCGCTGCACGGCGGTGCTTCGGGTGGCGGCTGGGCGCCCGGGGTCAGGCCGCATCGGTCCGACCTGGTGGCGCTGCTCGGCGCGGTCGACGGCGTACAGCATGTCGATGCGCTGCAATTGCGGGTCGACGAGCCGGCCGGCGCCGAGGCGCCGGGCAACGACGACGCGATGGTGTGCTGCGGCAGCGTGGTGATCGGGTCATGACGACCACCGCGGCCGAGCATCTGCGAGCCTGGGACTTCGACGACCTCGTCCGCGAGGGCTTATCGCTGATTCCCGCGGTTGCGCCGGGCTGGACCAACCACAACCCGTCGGACCCGGGCATCACGCTGGTCGAGCTGCTGGCCTACTTCGCCGAGGCGCTGGCCTACCGCCTCGGCCGCGTCACGCCGCAGGCGAAGCTGCAGTTCCTTCGCCTGCTGATGGATGGGCATTGGCGGGGTTGGAAGGATCTTAAAGAGCGCGGCGACATCGAGCGCGCGCTCGACGCCGCGGTGCGCGATCTGACGCAAGCCGATTGCGCCGTCGCTGCGGAGGACTACGAACGGCTGGCGATCGAAAGCGCGCTTCGCCATCTGCCGCAGGGAGGCCCGGTGCGCGCCTTCTGCGTGCCGGGTACGGCGAACAAGCGCGCGCACGTCACGGTCGAGCAGATGTTCGATGCGAAGCTGCCGGGCGATT
>CAYMRG010000189.1:0-9113 GCA_964392555.1 uncultured candidatus Brocadiaceae bacterium | reverse complement strand
CAACGTCGAGGACCTGGCGATCGAGAACGCCGGGCTCGCGCTGACGTCGAGCGGCCTGGTCGCCGTCGACGGTGACTGCCGGACCGCGGTGCCGCACATCTTCGCGGCCGGCGACGTGATCGGGCCGCCATCGCTGGCGTCCGCGTCGATGGAGCAGGGCCGGCGTGCGGTGCGCGCCGCGCTGCAGCTCGAAGTCGGCGGCAGCCTCGACCTGATCCCGACCGGCATCTACACGATCCCCGAGATCGCCAGCGTCGGCCTCGGCGAACGCGAGGCGCGCGAACGCCACGGCGACTGCATCGTCGGCCGCGCCCGCTTCGCCGAGCTGGCGCGCGGTCAGATCGCCGGCACGCCGGACGGTCTGCTGAAGCTGGTCGTCGCCGCCGACACGCGGCTGATCCTCGGCTGCCAGATCGTCGGCGAGGGCGCGACCGAACTCGTGCACCTCGCGCAGATGGCGATGTTGAGCGGCGCCAGCGCCGACATCTTCGTCGACCGCATCTTCAACTTCCCGACCATGGCCGAGGCCTACCGGGTCGCGGCGCTCGACGTGCAGGGGCAGTGCGCGAAGCGCGCGGCCACGGCGCGCGCGCCGCAGTCGTAGCCACGGTGCAGCCGCGGCACTGCGAGGCCCGCAGAACCGCGACGCCGATCTGCCTCAGCGGGGACGCGCGGTCGGTACGAGCTGACGTAGCTCGCCGGCGCCGACCAGCTCGAAGCCGAGCTCGCGCAGCTGCGGCGCGAGGTCGTCGCGCGACAGGTCGCCGGCACACCAGGCGTTGAGCTTCGCCGCGACCGGGCTGTCGCGGAACGCCGCCTCGCCGTCGCCGAGCGCGAGCACCTGGCGGGCGAGCTGCGGTTCGCCGCGCAGCGCGTACTTCTGGTGGTAGTCCTCGGCGGGCCAGAACTCGCCGAGCGGCACGACCTCGGTCGTGATCGAAGCACCTCGTTCCGCCCCGATCGCGGCGGCCGACGCCTCGGCGGCCTGCTGCTGCGCCGCGCCCGCGTAGAACAGGATCGCCTTGTACTGCGTCGACCATGGCTGGCCGCACGGGTTGTGTTCCTGCCAGAACACCTCGAGCAGCTGCGCGAACGAGATCCGCGCCGGGTCGTAGTCGACCTGCAGCGCTTCGGTGTGGTCGCCGAGGCTGCGGTAGGTCGGGTGCTGCTTCGCGCCACCGGCGTAGCCGACGCGCGTCCGCACGACGCCGGGCAGACTCCCGAACCGGGAGTCGGGTCCCCAGAATCAACCGAGGGCGAAGGTGGCGGTCGCGAGCTGTGGCATCGGTGTGGTGGCGGCGGAACGCGGCGCGTCGGTCATGGTCGGGTCGGTGGGGCGGGCGGTCGGTCTGCTGGCTCGGTCGCTGCCGCAGGCGGTCGCCAGCCAGGCGACCGCGACGGCCACGACGAGGAACGGTAGGCGCGGGCGCGGCATGGGGCGAGGTTACGCGGCCGCCTGGGTATCGTTCCGTCGCGAGTTCACCGCAGTCGCGCGGCGAACCACAACAGGCCGGCGTCGCTGCGGACGAAGTCACCCGCGGCGGCGGGCGGCACCGCGGCGGTGGCGAGCGGCGGGGTCGGTTCGCCGCCGACCAGCAGGTCGGGCAGACCGGTGCGCACGCTGAGCGCGCCGTCGCCGAGCAGGTGGGCCTGGCCGACGACGGCGATCAGCAGGCGGTCCGGGAACTCGGCCGCGGTGCGGCGGACGGCGGCCGCGATCACGGCATCGCGCGCGGCCAGCGGCAGGCGCGGCGTCGGTTCGAGCGCCCGGACCGGCAGACCGTGGTCGCGGGCCATGATCAGCAGATCGCGGTAGAACGCCGCATCGACCTGGTCGTCGTCGAGCCACGACTCCGGCCAGCGGTCGCGGACCACGCGGCACAGCTCGGCCAGCGACGACTCGCCGGCGAGGAACCGGGCGACCGCCCGTTCGTCGGCCGTGCCGATCGCCTCGAGGCACAGCACGGGCCGCGCGCCGGCGGCGAGCAGGTCGGACACCAGCGCGCGCTGCAGGTCGTGCAACGCCTCGCTCGGGTGGTGGTCGCCGAGCCACAGCACGCGAGCCCGCCGCGCCGCGTCGAGCACGGCGCCGCGCGGCAGCGTGCCGGTGAACCGTGTGCCCGCCGCGGCGACGAACGCGGCGCGGTAGCGCGCGAGACCCGCGGCCTCGTCGGGTCCGGCGCCGACCCAGCCGAACGAGGCCGGTGCGCACGCACCGGCCAGCGCGGCGAACGACAGCATGGACAGCACCCGCACCACGCGCGCAGCGTAGCCGCGGATCTGCCAACCCGATCCACCAGCGGCTACATTCGCCCGGATGACACGCAACGTGGGCGTCCTGCTCTCCGGCTGTGGCTTCCTCGACGGCTCCGAGATCCACGAGGCCGTGCTGACGATGCTGAGCCTCGACCGCCGCGGCGCCCAGCGCGTCTGCATCGCGCCGCGCGCGCCGCAACGCGACGTCGTCGACCATGCCGCGAAGGCGCCGACCGCCGGCGAGCCGCGCAACATGCTGGCCGAAGCGGCGCGCATCGCGCGGGCGCGGATCACCGATCTGGCCGACGTGCGCGTCGACTCGCTCGACGCGCTGATCCTGCCGGGTGGGTTCGGCGCGGCGAAGAACCTCAGCGACTTCGCGCTCGCCGGCGCCCGCGCCGAGGTGCTCGCCGACGTCGCGCGGCTGCTGCGCGCGGTGCACGCCGCCGGCAAGCCGATCGGCGCGATCTGCATCGCCCCGGCGGTCGTCGCCGGCGTGTTCGGCCGCGAACTGCACCCCGTGCTGACGATCGGTGACGACGCGGGCACCGCCGAGGCGCTGCGCACGATGGGGGCGACGCACCGCACCTGCCCGGTCACCGACTGCGTCGTCGACGCGGCCAACCGGATCGTCACGACGCCGGCCTACATGTACGACGCGCGGATCGGCGACGTCGCCACCGGCATCGACAAGCTGGTCGCGGCCGTGCTCGCGATGTGCGATGCGGGCCGGGCGGCCGGGAGCGCGTCGTGACGCGCCCGGCCGGCGGTGCGCTGCGCGGCAAGCGCTGCCTCGTCACCGGTGGCGGATCCGGCATCGGCGCAGGCATCGCCCGCTGCCTCGCTCGCGAAGGTGCGGCCGTCGCGGTGCTCGGCCGCCGGCGTGCGCCGCTGCAGCGGATCGTCGCCGAGCTGAAGGCGATGTCGGTCGAGGCGTTCGCCGTGACCGGCGACGTCACCGACCGCACGGCGATGCGCGCCGCGGTGGCGCGCGCGGCGAAGGCGCTCGGCGGACTCGACGTGCTGGTCAACAACGCCGGCGTCGGTGGTGCCAACGGCTGCGGAATTCCCGGCCCCGATCGCTGGGACGAGGTCGTGCGGACGAACCTCGACGGCACCTTCTTCGCGACCGAAGCGGCGCTGCGCCATCTGCCCGACGGCGCCCGGATCGTCAACATCAGTTCGGTGCTCGGCCGGTTCGGCGTGCCCGGCTACACGGCCTACTGCGCGAGCAAGCACGGCGTGATCGGCTTCACCAAGGCGCTGGCGCTCGAACTCGCACCGCGCCGGATCACGGTCAACGCGATCTGTCCGGGCTGGGTCGACACCGACATGGCGCGCGCCGGCATGCAGGCGATGGCCGACGCGCTGCATCTCGAGTTCGACGAGGCACGGCGGCAGGCGCTCGCCGCGGTGCCGCTCGGCCGGATCCTCGAGCCGGAGGAGATCGGCGCGACGGTCGTCTGGCTGTGCTCGGACGGCGCCCGCGGCATGACCGGGCAGGCGATCAGCCACTGCGGTGGTCAAGTCATGTGGTGAGCGGCGCCATCGTCTCGATTCGGGATCCCTTCGCCCATGGGCGGTGACACCGCCGGGTCGGCTCCGCTGCGCGCGGATGCGGCCGACCGCTCGCCGCCGATCGTCCGCGAGCGAGCTAGGCTCGTGGAGACCCTCAGCCCGCCCCGCCTCGCCCCATGCGTTCGACCTACCTGCTCCTCCTTGCGCTCCTGCCGGCCTGCGCGTCGGCCGACCGCGCCGACGAAACGGCGTGGCGCCAAGTCCAGCGCGAACGGCTCGCGAAGCTCTACGAGCAGCAGGATCCGTACGAGTCGGTGCGCGAGTTCCTCGCCAACCAGCCCGCGGCCGTCAACCAGGAGCCGCACCTCGACGAACGGCTGCCGCAGCGCCAGGGTGCCGGGCCGCGGCGGTTCCGCGGTCCGCGTGATCCGGTCGAGGTCACGCTGGCGGTCGGCTCCGGCGACATCCGCTACCACGTCGGGAACACCGTGCTCGACGATCGCACCGCGGCGCAGTTCGCCCGTGCGTCGGTCGACATCGGCACCGGCGCGGCGTTGACGGTCGAGGCGTGGTCCTCCGACGCCCGGCTGTTCGAAGGCAACCGCATCAACGACGGCGTGAACCCGGCGGCCGCCGATGCGCGGCTGCGCGGCGTGCGCCTGTTCCCCAACGTTCGTCTGGGCAAGGTCGACGGCGGCTTCTCGATGCCGGTGCGCGCCGGCGTGTTCGCCGACTGGCAGCGCCTCGATCACGAAACCGCGGACGTGCAGCGCGAGTGGCTGGCGCTCGGCCCGCGGCTCGAATTCGATCCGACGCTGCGGCTGCTCGGCGACGAGGACAGCAACCTCGAACTGTTCGGCCGGCTCGGCGGCGAGGTCGGCGTCGCCTGGTTCAGCGAGGAATACCAGAACGGCGACGACCGCGCCGTCGCCCCGCGCTGGTCGGGGGACGTCGGTGGCGGCCTGCGCGGCAAGCTCGGTGCGGCCCGCCTCGAGTGCGGCTACGAGATGCACTACGCCCAGTTCGGCGCGGTCGACACGGATCTCTACGGCAGCCATAGCCGCACCGACGTCCAGCGCCAGCAGGTCTACGTCGGCTTCGGCGTGACGTTCTGACGCGAGCCACGCGGTGCGCCGGTGCCGGGCGGAATGCCGCCCGATTGACGCGTGTCGCCGCGCGGGGAATCCTGCCGGGCAGGAGATCCCCATGCCCTCGCCTCTCGCCGCCGCGCGCCTCGTCGCCGTCGTCGCGCTGACCACCGTCGTCACCGCGCAGGTGCCGAATCCGAACCGTTCGGTCCACCCGGCGATCGCCGACCCGTCGACCGCGGTCCGCTACGGCTCGGCGCCGCTGCTGCAGTATCCCGACGGCCAGTGGAACCACGGCGAAGGGTTTGCCGACGGGCCCGACGCCGACCGCGGTGGTTGGCACGAGAACGACGACGGCATGGCGGTGACGGCGGCCGACGTGCACACGCCCGACGGCTGGTTGCCGTTCACCTGGCAGAGCGCCACGCACCCGGCCGCGCCGGTCGCGCTGCTGCGTCTGCCCGGCTACCTGCGGCCCGCGGGGCTGCCGTTGCCGGACACGCACCCGCTCTACGGTCCGCTCGGCCGGACCTACGTCGACCAGGGCGCGTTCGAGGTGTTCCGGCCGGTGGCCGCGCGGCTGCCGAATCAAAAGATCCTGCTGGTCATCCAGTGCCTGCCGACGCTGCCCTTCCCGCGCGACCGTGCCGGGCGCTACCTGATCTGGGAACAGATCTACCGTGGCTTCTTCAGTCCGGACGGCCTCGTCCGCGACGAGCCGGTGACCGGCGTGCGCGACGCGGCGACGTTCCTCGGCAATGCCGATCCGGCGACCGTGCAGCGGCCGTCGTTGACGCTGCTCGCCAGCTGGCAGCCGAACAGCGACTACTGGCCGTTGCTCGCCTACCCGGTGATGAGCGTGCCGTTCCGCCAGACGACGCTCAACGAGCAGCGCTACCTGCAGCTGCTGCGCGGCCTCGAACGGATCCTCGCCGAGAACTCGCCGCGCAATCCGCTGGGTGCCGCGCTCTTGCCGCAGCAGCTCGAGCACGACGTCGTCACGGTGTTCGTCGGCGGCAGCAACGGCGGCCACCAGGCCTCGTGGTCGCTGCTGCGCTACCCGCGCCGCGTGCACGGCGCGTTCGCCGAGGTGATCAATCCGAGCATCCAGCGGTTGTTCGGCGAACACGACCTCGGCTACGCGGTCGCCTGGCTGAGCGGCGACAGCGCGCGTGGCGCCGAGGTCACCGAGTTCGACTACCTCAACTGGGGCCAGTACGCGTGGAGCCAGGGCGTCGAGATCCACGACCTGTCCTACCTGCGCCAGTTCCTGCGCGGGCGGACCTACCGGCCGATCGGCTTCCTGGTCGGCGACGAGGACATCACGTCGACCGGCACCGACTGGGTGCGCGTGCTCGAAGGCAATGCCTGGCAACCGGCCGGCGTGCGCGACAACCCCGGCTCGTTCGGCGAGCCGACGCAGAGCCAGTTCGCCTGGACCGTCGCCGAGAAGGCCTGCCACGCGGTCGGTTTCGCGGTCGACCCGTACCACCTCGGCACGCCGCCGCAGCTCGACGGCGAGGACTTCGCGCACGCGACGTTCGCCCAGGCCCTGGCGCAGCGCGCCAGCGAACTCGCCGGCGGCACGCCGCCGCCCGCGACCGGCGTCGCGCACGAGCCGCGCACCAGCCAGCTGCGCGGCCTCGACGATCCGCACGAATGGTGCTTCGGCCGCCTCGGCGAACAGCTCCCGCCGAACTCCGCCGACGCGCCGCTGCAGCGCGACGACGCGTTCTTCGCGGCGACCCAGCCCGGCGCCGCCGGCACGCGGCTCGGCCACCGCGAAGCGCTGATGATCCGCGACGGGCGGGTCTACGTCGGCAGCGCCGAGGGCATCGTCTCGGCGTTCGCCGTCGCCGTCGACGAACCGTTGCAGCCGCTGGTGCGCGTGGCGCAGAGCCAGCCGCTCGGCCACGCCGCGTTCGCGCTGGCCGCGCTCGACGAACCCGGCGGCGGCTGGTCGCTGGTGGTCGGCACGCGGCGGCACCTGCATCGTCTCGATCCGAAGACGCTGGCGCCGCGCCAGGCGCCGGTGCTGCTGCCGTGGGAGGTCGCGGAGCCGCATGGCCTGCAGGTCGGCGACGTGCTGCCGGGGCATCCGGGCCCGGAGGTGGTGTTCGCCTCGCTGCATGGCGGGCTGGTGTTCTGCGGCACGGACCTGGCGCCGTTCCACGAATGGCCCGAACCGGGCATCGTCGACTTCCAGCTCACCGGACCGTTCGTGACGCTGGTGTCGCGGCGCGGCGTGATCGCCAACGTGACCTTCGACGCGGCCGACGTGGCGACGCTGCGCGCGGTGTCGCAGCCGATCCCGCGGCGTCTGCGCGAACACGTGACCACGCCGGATCCGTGGCTCGACTCGCCGTGCCAGGGCGTGCCGATCGACCTCGCGACGATGCAGCTCGACCTCGGCGCGCTCGGCAAGGTGCCGCTGTTCGTCAGCCTGTGGGATGGCGACGAGGACGGTCTCGCGGTGCGCGCCTACCAGCCCGACACCTTGCAGCGCGTGCCGATCCTGATCGGTGACGCCGGCGATCTGCGCCGCCAGGTGCTCGCCGGTGGCCGCGGTGGCAACGACCTCGCGACCTGTCGCGCGCCGGCCGGCGACCATCTGGTGGTGCTCGCCAGCGACTCGCTGCTGCTGCTCGACCAGTTCGGCGGGCTGGTCGGTCGCAAGTCGCTGACGACGACGACGCAGGGATACCTGCCGTTCGGCTCGCAGGCCGAGGCGATCGCGGTCGGCGACCTGGTGCCCAACGCGGCGCCGTACCGCGAACAGGTCGTCGTCGCGACGCAGTCCGGGGCGCTGCTGTGGCTGCACGTCCAGGACCTGGCGCTGCCGGGCGTGACGTTGCCGGCGCCCGCCCCGATCGGCGGCCAACCGCAGCCCGGGCACTGGCTGACGGTCGCGCGCGACGCCGGCGATGCGGCGCCGACCGCCGTCCAGCCGCGCACCAACCGCGCGCTGTCGGCGACCTGGGGGATGGCGCGCCGGCCGGGCGACAGCGAACTGCACCTGCTCGACCAGCGCGGCGGCTACTGGCGCGTCACCGCCGGCGGCACCGTGCGGCTGCAGGAACGGCTGGCGACGGCCGGTGGCGCGCGCGGCTGGAGCTGGCTCGGCGGCGAACCGCTGTCGTCGGGCACCTTCGGCCCGCGGTCGACGCAGGCGAGCGTGCTGCAGGGGGCGTTCGAGGGGATCGTCGTGACCGCGCCGTGGACGCCGATCGACGGCGCGAACGTCGCCTACGAGTTCACCAGCCGCTACATCCCGTTCAACTGGCTGCGCCCGGTCTCGTTCGGCGCGCGGTTCTTCGCCGGCTTCGCGGTGCACCCGCTCGGGGGCAGCACCCTGGCCGACGCCGACGGCGCCGAGTCCTGGGCGTGGACGAACCGTGTGCCCGATTGGGGCGATTTCGTCGAAGGGCTGCGGTTCGGGCGCGGCGGGTCACCGACGACGCTCGGCCTGACCGGCATCTGGGCGTCGACGCGGCTGCCGGCGACGGTCGTCGGCGACCGCGGCGACCACGTGCCGTTCCTCGACCTGCGCAGCTTCGTCACGTTCGTGCCGGCGATGGCGCAGCAGGCGGCGCACGCGGTGCGGCTCGACGACGGCAGCAGCGCGATCGTGCTCGGCTGCCCGGGTGGCCGCGTGCGCGTCCTGCAGCCGGGCAAGCTGCGGCGCGACGACGGCTCGCCGCACGAGCTCGGCCGCTTCACCAGCACCAGCGCCGACTTCGGCTGGGGCGGCAGCGCGCTGGCGGTCCGCCACGAACACGACGCCGGCGGCGAGCGCCTGCGGATCTGGCTCGGCACGCTCTACGACCCGACGGCTCGTCCGGCGCACTACACCGACGCCGAGGGCGTGCTGGGCGACGGCGAGGTGGCGGCCGGCGGGGTCCATATGGTGACCTGGACCGCCGCGGGCGGCTGCTCGGCGCCGCTGCACGAGCGCACGTTCCTGCCGGTGGCCGGCGAACGCGGTGCGCTCGGCGTCGTCGGTCTGGTCGTCGCCGACCTGCTGCCGCAGAGCCCGGGCGACGAACTGGTGGTCGGCACGGTGTCCGGGGACCTGCTGGTGCTGCAGGCCGACACGCTGGCGACGATCTGGCGGACCCACGTGCCCGGCGCGATCGGCTTCTACAACGCGCTGCGGGTCGACGACCTCGATGGCGACGGGCGCAAGGAGCTGTACGCCGCCGGCTCGTTCGGCCTGTGGCGCTTCACCGTCACGGGCGCCTGAGCGGGATT
>CAYMRG010000188.1:0-9133 GCA_964392555.1 uncultured candidatus Brocadiaceae bacterium | reverse complement strand
ACGCTTCGGGGAAGCCTGACGCCGCAGGACGGCGAAAGCGGCGCGCTCGGCGCGCGCTCGGCTAGAACTGCGCCTGCTCGCAGTTGCTGACGAACAACCCCGTGACCGGGTCGAACCCCACCGCCTGGAAGCTCAGCAACCACCCGGTCAGAAGTCCCGGCGGCACCGGGTAGACCAGGTTCGCCCCCGGCGCGCCGAAACCGCCGGTCCCCGACAGCGACAGCCCACCGAACAGCCCGAACGCGTCCTCGATCGCCAGCGCGCCGGGATACGCGGGGTGGATGCACAGCGTCCCCCACGGCGTCGGCAGCGGCGGCGAGCCCGGGAACGACAGGAACACGACGTACGGCACGAACGGCGGCACCGCGTCGGTCTGGTTGGTGATCGTCAGCACGAGCAGCGACGCGGCCGGCGTCGCCGTCAGGCGGCGCGCGAACAGGCCGAACGGCACGCCGGCCACCGCGCCGGGCGTCGTCGCGGTCACGATGATCGCGCCGCCGCCCGCAGCCAGCGCGGTGACGGCCGTCTGCGCGAACCCCTGCGCGTCGGTAACCGCTGCGCCGCTCCCGACCGTGGCCGGCCCGGCCACCGCGAACGCGACCGGCGCGCCGGCGAGCGCGTTGCCCTGCGGATCGACGACGCGCACGCGCAGCGGCTCGGGGAAGCCTTCGCCGGCCGAGACGCGCTGGCCGCTGCCGCTGATCGCGGTGATCGCATTGGTCGGCCCGAGCGGGCGCACGCGCTTCAGCGAACCTGGGTGCTGCGTGACGTAGAGCGCGCCGTCCACGCCCTGCCGCAGGCTGGTCACGGCGACGAAGCCGGTCGCCCATTCGCTCGCGGTCGGTTGGCCCGCAACCGCCGGCGCGGGCGCCCAGGCCGGTGCCCCGGCGAGCCGCCGCACCTGCCCGGTCGTGTAGTCGGCGTAGAACAGGTCGCCTTCGTAGGCGGCGCCGAACGCGAACGCGCCGCCGAGGTTGCGGTAGCGCGGCCCCACCAGCAGGGTCGTCCACGTCGCGTTGCCGACCGTCGCGATCGGCGCCGTGAGGCCCACAGGCGCCGTTCCGCCGCAGCCGACGCCGGGCGCGGTGCCTTCGAGCCACGGCCAGCCGAAGTTGCGCAGCGGCAGCGCGCCGACCGCCGGACGCACGTACTCGGACACCTCGTCCATCGTGAACAGCCCGACGTCGCCGAGGTAGACGTGGCCGGTCGTCGGATCGATGTCCATGCGCCACGGATTGCGCAGCCCGTGCGCGAGCACGAGCTGCGAGCTGTCGGTGTTGGCGCTCAGCGGATTGTCGCCGGGATCGAGCGCCGCGAACGCAGGCGCTGTCGAACTGCCACCCGCTGGCAACGCCGCGACGTCGAACCGCCACAGGCAACCCGCCTGCGACGTGACGCTCTGCGCATTGCACGGCGATCCGTCGTCACCGCACGTCAGGTAGAGCATGCCGTCGGGTCCGAAGCGCAGCGACCCGCCGTTGTGGTTCGTCGAGTTGTCGACCAGCGAAGCCAAGACCACGCGACGGCTGCCGGCGACGAATTGCAGGTTGGTGCTGGTCGAACCCGCCAGCACGCCGCTGCAGGTGAAGCGATCGACGTGCAGGAAGGCGTCGCCGGCGTGCGCGTAGTAGACGTAGACGTAGCCGTTGACGGCGAACGCCGGATCGGCCGCGATGCTCAGCAGGCCGCGCTCGTAGTCGGTCTCGACGTTGGCGACGACGCCGACGGTCGCCATGGCGTTGCCGGCGACGACCACCACTTCGCCGGCCTTGCACGCGACCAGGCACCGCCCGTCGGGCAGGCAACAGAGATCGTGCGGCGTCGGCAGGCCGCTGGCGACCAGCGTGTCGACGACGAAGCCGGTCGGCACGTTCTGTGCGATGGCGGAAACGGCCGCCATCCCGACGACCGCGCAGAAGGCGAGGAATTGGCGCATGGCGACTCTCACAGGCGCCATTCTAGGAAGCGGCCGCGGCACGGTAACCTCCCCCCATGACCCCCGACGCCCTCCGCGACGAAGTCGCCCTCCTGCTCGACGGCGGCAAGGCCCACGCCCGCGCCAAGGACGTGCTCGCCGCGTTCCCCGCCGAGCGCTGCGGCGAGCGGCCGCGCGGCCAGCAGCACAGCGCCTGGCAGCTGCTCGAGCACGCGCGCATCGCCCAACGCGACCTCCTCGAATACGGCCGCAATGCCGGCTGGGTCTCGCCGCCGTTTCCCGACGGCTATTGGCCCAAGGCCGCGAAGCCGCCGGACGCGACGGCGTGGGCGAAGTGCCAGAAGGCGTTCCTCGCCGACCTGCGCGCGTGCCTGCGCATCGCGCGCGATCCCGGCGTCGATCTGCTCGCGCCGATCCCGCATTGCGGCGTCAATTGGCTGCGCGAGCTGCTGATCGTCGCCGACCACAATGCGTGGCACCTCGCCCAGATCTTGCAATTGCAGCGGCGGCTCGAGGCCTGACCGCGCGCCCGGCGGATCACCAGGCGCACGAGCCGCGAACGCTCACCAGGCGTAGAAGCCGTGACCGCTCTTCTTGCCGAGCTTGCCCTCGGCGACCATGCGCCGCATCAGCTTCGGCGCCTCGAAGCCCGGGTGGTCGAGCTCCTTGCGCAGGTAGTCGGCGATCGCGAGGCGCACGTCGAGGCCGACGAGGTCGGTCAGCTTCAGCGGGCCCATCGGGTGGCCGTAGCCGAGCACCATCGCCTTGTCGATGTCCTCTGCCGACGCGACGCCGCTCTCGAGCATGCGGATCGCTTCGAGGCCGAGGCAGACGCCGAGCCGCGAACTGGCGAAGCCGGGGCTGTCCTTGACGAGGATCGGCTCCTTGCCGAGCTGCTTGCCGTAGGCGGTCGCCGCGTCGATCGTCGCCTGCGACGTCGCGTCGGTGCGCACCAGCTCGAGCAGCGCCATCAGTGGCACCGGGTTGAAGAAGTGCATGCCGATGCAGCGCTCGGGCCCGACCACGCCGGCAAACACCTTCGCCAGCGACAGTGACGACGTGTTGCTGGCCAGCACGCAGTCCCTGGCGACGACGTCGCCGAGCTCGCGGAAGATGCCGTTCTTCAGGTCGAGCTGCTCGGGCACCGCCTCGATCACGAGCTGCGCGCCGCGCGCGGCCGCCTTGCGATCGGTCGTCGTCGTGATCCGCGCCAGCACGCCGTCGCGCTGCGCCTCGGTGACCTTGCCCTTGTCGACGCCCTTCTGCAGGAAGTCGCGGACGCGCGCGAGCCCCTTCTGCACGAAGTCGTCGCGGATGTCCTGCAGCACCACGCTCGAGCCCGCCTGCGCGCACACCTGCGCGATGCCGGCACCCATCGTCCCGGCGCCGAGCACCGCCACCGTCGGAAATCGCGAATCGCTCATCGTCTAGCCCTTCTTCTGCTTGTTGAGGAACGCGTCCATGCGCGCCTTCTTGTCATCGCTGTCGAACAACACCGCCTGCACCGAGCTCTCGAACGCGATCGCGCTCTCGTGCCCGGGGCGCGACAGCGCGTTGAGCGCGCGCTTGGCGCCGCGCACCGCGAGCCGGCCGTTCTGGGCGATCTCGCCGGCCATCGCCAGCGCCCGGTCGACGACCTCGGCGTCGGGCACGACCGCGTTGGCGAGGCCGATCCGCAGCGCCTCCTGCGCGTCGACCATGCGGCCCGTGTAGACCAGCTCGCGCGCGCGGCCGAGGCCGACCAGCCGCGGCAGGCGGTAGGTGCCACCAGCGGCCGGGATGATGCCGAGCTTGACCTCGGGCTGGCCGAGCTTCGCCGATTCGCCGAGCACGCGCAGGTCGCAGGCGATCGCCAATTCGCAGCCGCCGCCGAGCGCGAAACCCCTGATCGCCGCGATCACCGGCGCCGGGAACTCCTCGATGCGGTTGAAGATGCCGCTGTTGATCGCCTTCAGCGCGTCGCGCGAGGTGCGCTCGCGCAGCTGCGCGATGTCGGCGCCGGCGGCGAACGCCTTGTCGCCGGCGCCGGTGATCACCAGCGCCGCCAGCGATTCATCGTGCCAATGCTCGTCGAGCACGCGATGCAGCGCGTCGACCATCTGCTGGTCGATCGCGTTGCGCCGCTCGGGCGCATTGAGGGTCGCGAGCAGCACGTCGCCGCGCCGTTCGCAGAGCACTCGGGGAGCTTCGCTCATGGGGCGAAGCATCTTGCCGCGCGCGCGCGGACAAAGCCACGCCGCAGGCGTGCTTCACGCCTCCCGCGCCAAAGCCTCGACCTCGTCCAGCGCGGCGCGCGCGCGGCGCAGCCCGCGCCCCGAGAGCGCTGCGGCGAAACGGTCGAGCCGCGGCCGCCGCAGCGGGTCGCCGGCGAACCGCCGCGCCCACGCCACCGCCAGTACGAAGACGACGCCGCCGAGCGCGACGTTCGCCGCGAGCCAGGCGAGGTCGACGCGGGCGAGCGCGGGCACGCCGGTCGCCGCCTCGAACAGCAGCAGCGCGCACGGCAGCCACGCGACGAGGCCCGCGGCGAGGAGACCGAATACGGCGAGGCATTCGCCGCGCTGCAGCCGCGCGAGGTCGCGCTGGATCGCGACCACCGGCCGCGCGAGGTCGAGCCGCAGGAGCCGCACGGCCAGCGCGGTCGATGTGGCGCACCAGGCGGCAAGGAACAGCACCGCGATCACGCCGGCGACCAGGTAGCGCGCGTTCGCGAGGCCGGCGACGACGCGCGGAGCGATTGCGACGAGAGCGCCGCCGATGAGGATCGCTTCGATCACCTTGCCGACTGCGCTCGGCAGCAGCGCCGCGCCAGCGCGCCGGCTCGCCGTGGCGACGAGGCGGCGTTCCAGTCCGGCCAGTCGGTCATCGTGGGCCGCGAACCGCGCGGCCCAGGCTTGCTTCAGGTCATCGAGTTCCATGGTCAGGCTCCGATTCGGCAGGTGGTTCGGGGGCGAGGCGCGGCGCGAGCACCTCGCGCAGCCTCTGGCGGACGCGCGACAACCGCGTGCCGACGTTGGACACCGAGATGCCGAGCACCTCGGCGATCGCGGCATGGTCGTGGCCGTCCAGGTGCAGCAGGACCAGCGCGCGGTCGAGCGGGCCGAACGCGTCGATGCTGCGGCGCAGCAGATCGACGGCTTCGCTCGGTTCGTGCGCTGTCGGTGCGGCGAGAGCATCCGGGTCGAGGACGTCGGTTCGCTGCCGGTGGCGCCGCTCGCGGCGGAACCACGAGATCGCCACGTTGAGCGCGATCCGATAGACCCACGTCGATTCCGCGCTGCGCGCCGCGAAGCGCCCATGCGACCGCCAGATCTGCACCGCGATCTCCTGCTGCAATTCGTCGCGGTCGGCCGCGTCGCGGCCGTAGGCGAACACCACCTTGCGGATCACTCCGGCGTGGCGCTGCAGCAGGTCGGGAAGGGCGGGTGTGGGCATCGTCGCGTTGCGCGGTAGGTCGCTGCGGGCCGAGCCAACGTCACGGAATTCCGGCGACCGGACGGGAAACCGGGTCAGGCCCGGTCGAGGAACGGCGCGACCACCGCGCGGGTCTCGGCGCCCGGCACCACCGGCACGAACTCGAACGTCACACCGGCGCCCCGCCACTGCAGCACCCATTGCTGCAACAGGCTGGCGTCTGCGCATTCCATCAGCTGGAAGCAGCGCGCAAAGCCGGGTTCGACCCAGCTGTCGACGAAGCGCAGGCCTTCGGGCAGGGCGCGGCCCGCCTCGCGCAGGCGGCGGTAGACGGGCACCATGTCGTTGTTCTCGAAGCGCTCGATCACCATGAACAGCATGGCGGCGAGGGTAGCGTCGGGTGGGGCGCAGGGTCGAGCAGCCATGGCGCGCCGGTCGGCCTGGAGAGCCTGACCTTGGACCGCTGCGCCTACCGGGCGCGCATACGATTGTTCTTGGCGTTGTGCTCGAGGTCGCAGAGGCCCAGCGCCTCCATCAGCGGAGGAATGTAGACACCAAATCGGCCCCTGAGGCCCTTCTTCAGGCCGTACCAACCACCGATGGGGTTTGCCTCCGAGCGGCCCCAGGCTTCGACGGTTCCTTCCTTGGCCGGCTTCTGCTCATCAGCACCGCCGAGTTCAACCCAGTCGCCGGCCTTCTTGAGCATGGCATGCAGGTCACTGATGCAGCGAATGTCGTAGTGCAACACCGTGCTGCCAACGGTGCAGACCAGGATCTCCTTCCCGCCCTTCTCATCCGTGTGCATCGTGTACTCGGATGTTCCCGGCGGGGTCTTGAGCTTCCATGGGTTGTCCTTGGAACGACTTGGCAAAGCTGTCATGAGCATCCCTTCGAGGTGAGAAGTGAGGATCGTGCGAGACCCCAACGTCGTGGGTTCTGAGCAGGGACCGCCGGCTCGCGCGGAGCGGAACGACTACTGCGCGGTGATGGCCGAATTGGAATGCCTCGTCCAGTTGCTCGTCAAGAACGGCTCGCTCCGCTCCCTGACGCATGGTAGCTGCTCCGTGCCGCACGTCACTTGCCCATGCCCGTTGGGCAATGTCAAGAATCGCAAATCCGAAGACCATGGTCCGGGCTTCTCGCCAAGCACAGCATCCCGGCGCTCTCAGACATGCGGGCTACGGTAGCCAGGGGAACGTTGCGATGGCATGTCACCCCCACCAATACGTAATGACCTCGACCCCATCGGTCCCGAACACGAACCCGATCACGCAGCCAGCGACCAGACCATAGAGAACTCCTTCGACGAGACTGCGATGCAGCGATCCGGCGAAGACCAAGCCAAGCAGAGCCCCGAGGAGCGCGCCGAAGCCCGCACCCCACAAGCGCCGAGGTAAACGCTTTCGCCCTGGGTCGTCAGCATGGTTCATCGATTTCACCGTGATCAAGCCATTGTCCGGGCCATCGGCGGTGGCGCGCAGCGCCTTCCGCCAGAAGACATGAAACTTCGAGCCTGCATTTCTCACCAACCGCGGCGCACCCGGTCGCGGTGAGAAGTGCGAGCTAGCATTCTACACCCTGCGTTCCCGGTGAACCGTGGATTAGAGCCATGACGCGCGGCGATCGCCCCGCAGCCATCGGTGACCCATCTGCGACGCCCGCCGTATCGACGAACGTCGCCGCACCGTTCGCCGGCCCCTGTGGCTAGCCAGCTTCAGCCTATCCGAGACTGGCTCGACACCAACCGTTCGAAGTCTGCCTTGGTCGTGCCTCTGGGAGTGGCGACAGCCCAATTGCGATCGCCGGCCAATTCTACATACCAGGTCAGATACCCACGATCCGCAGGGATGTAGGCCATCAGCGAACCTCGCCCGTTGGCCTGGGTCGCTCCGGAGAACCAGAGCAGGACCTCTCCCGGCGCGACGACACGAACCAGCCGCGCGTCATTGGCCACACCCGGCTGCTGGACGTGGAGCGGCTGGCCGTCGGCAGCGCGCACGGCCCATCGCTCGCCGCGACGCTCCCAGAGCTGGTCTGACACGACACGATTCGGGACGAAGGGCGGCACGCGCACGCTGGACTCGGCACTCCACATCCCCACGGCGACATGCTTCAAAGCATGCCCGCGGATGTTGCACGCAAAGCGCAGCCACCGCGGCCCGAACCAGTTGTCCAGACGCACGAGCCGCAAGCGAGGCGCATCGTACGCTTCGCAAATCGCATTGGCGACTCGCTCCACGATGAAGACGAACGGCTCCGCGTCACCGGGGACTTGCTCCACATGGAGGTTGCATGGATGTTCCATAGATGGCCTGAAGTCCCGAAGTTCCTCGCCTCGAGCTGCGGCCGCGAATGCGGCGCTCGCCGGCTCCTATGCATTCTTGGACGCGCCTGAAGCCGGGCTGTCAAGTCCGGGGACCGGCTTCCGTTCCCGGACCCCGCGCAGGAACAGGAGCAGAAGCATGCCGACGGCCACGATGAGCCACTGATCCAACAGGCGCCCCCACCAGATCACTGGCACCCAGCCCCGCCCGGCACTTGCCGGGGGTGGATTCCACAGCCAGTTGTAGCCGGCCGCGAACTGGGCGGAAGACAACTCATGCGGGTCACCCTCCCAGAACCATGGTGGGTAGAGCAGCATGCCACCCATGATGGTGAAGCAGGTCCAAGCGGTGGCCGCTTGCTTCCTCGATAACGCCATGTGTCAGGTGCTCCGCCAAAGCGGCAAACAGAACAGGTGCCCACCCGGCCCACTCAGAGACCTCGGGGCCAATCCGAGGTGGCTTGAGCCGCGAGCGCCGCTTGTGGCGCTCGTCGGCTCCTGCGTCGTGATGGGTGGCAGTCTACTCATGCGCAGGCGGCCCGATCGAGTCCATGACCTCCTGAACCACACCTGCTTTGTCTCGAGGAAAGGTGAAACGATCGTCGTGATGCTCGGGATGAAGAGTCCCGGGCGTTGGTCCAGGGACCCCACTGACGCCGTGCTGCAGGGTGAACGCGATATTGTGCCGCTCAAGCACACCGGCGATCCGCTCAGACAGCCAGTGCGGGACGATCATGTGCGGCAAGATCCCGTCGCCACCGAGCCTGGTCGGAGGTCGTCCCGGGTTTACCCACAAGCCACTCTTGCGATTCATGGCAATCTGTCCGCCCAACGTTCTTGCCCATCAGCCGCCGGCCGCTTGGGGGCGATCGTCGGCTCCTATGCCGTGTTGGGCGGCATGCTACCAGAACCGCCACCGAGAACGCGACTCCCGAGGGGCCCTGCGAGTCGATCGCGATGCCTTGACTACCCTGCATCTGGATCCGGAAAGAAGTCGTCGACAGTGTAGGGCCTGCACACACTGTGTAACTGTGCTATCGCAGCGTGAATGGCTTTACCATTGCCCTTGAGCTGCCAGGCTCCCGACCCGCCGACGTCGTCGGAGATCATCGTTGCGACCAACTTGGCAGCGTCGCCGGAAACGACCAGCTCCGCAAACCGCATCATCACGAACTGGTCCATGGCCGTCGATGGGACCTGGGTACCCGAGCACAAGTCTGGGTTGTCAGCTCCCTCGGCCCAGAGGGAGTGGCTGAAGGCAGTGTACTTCTCGCCATACGCCCATACGTGAAACACCTCGCGATCGAGGGAGTCCGACCCGAGGAACAGGTACACAGAGTTGTCTTTCAGGTATGCCATGCACTCGACCGGTCGACGTCACGAGAGTGGGGAAGGATCTGACCGCCCAACGTCTTTGACATTGAGCCGCGAGCGCCGCTTGGGGCGCTCGCCGGCTCCTA
>CAYMRG010000187.1:0-9139 GCA_964392555.1 uncultured candidatus Brocadiaceae bacterium | reverse complement strand
CCCGATCAGCCGTTGCTCTTGGGGTTGATCAGCGTGCTCGCTTCGGGGCAGCCCGGGACGTTGAAGAGAGCGAAGTCCCACTGCGCGTTCGCGGTCCAGCTCCCCGTGCCGCTCCCATCCGAGCCGAGCGTGATCTTGATGGTCTCCGGCGTGGTTCCGGGCCCGCCATCGATGCGCACCGTCACCGTCTGCCCCGCCATCGCCGGGTAGCTGACGCTGACGGTGACCGAGCCGCCGGCCGCGACCGAAGACGGCACCGTGATACTCTGGGCGGCGACGGAGGAAGCGAGGAAGCTGATGGCGGCCACCAACGTGGCGCCCTGGAAGTGATTGGTACGCATGATTCGCCTTTTCCCGGACTGGTCCGGGATGACTGGACTTCGCGACCGGTATCGGCGGAAGTCGCCGACCACTTGACGCGAAAGGCCGGCGCCATCGGGAGCAGGCCGCACCCAGGCTAGCCCGGTTTTCTCACCAGGCGCCGCGGCCGGCGCTCGCCGGGCAACGAACGCAGCGCTCCCACCCGAGCGCGCCAATTGCGTCTTCCAGCAAGGAGGGCGAACCGAAGCCGCGCGGAGGCGCAGCCTTCACCCCGCCGAGCACGCTTCAGGGAAGCCCGACGCCGCAAGCCAGCGAAGCAGCACACTCCACCCGAGCGCGCCGATTTCGTCGTCCGGCAAGGAGGGCGACCCGAAGCCGCGCGGAGGCGGGGCCTGCGCCCCGCCGAGCACGCTTCGGGGAAGCCCGACGCCGCAGGGCGGCGAAAGCGGCGCGCTCGGCGAGTGCGTCGATTTCGTCGTGCGGCAAGGAGGGCGACCCGAAGCGCGCGGAGGCGGGGCCTTTGCCCCGCCGAGCACGCTTCGGGGAGCCCGACGCCGCAGGACGGCGAAAGCGGCGCGCTCGGCAGGCGTCAGAACGAGGTCGTCGCAAGGGCCGCGCGCACGCCATCGACCTGGGCGCGGAAGGCCTTGTCGGCCGCGGCGAATTCGACCGTGCGTATGCGCGCTCCGTCGACCCAGAACGCGATCAGGTAGCCCGTCCGCTGGCCGTGGACGTTGGCCGCAAACTCGAACCACTGCCCGAGGTCGCCACCGCGACTCCGCACCTCGCCGCGGCCGACCAGCTCGTAACCACGCTGCTCGCAGAGGTCGTAGCGCAGGGCCTCACCCCAGAACTCGAGCGACGCGACGTTGGGCTCTTCGAAGTCCCGAACCCACAGGCGCGCGTCGTCGCCGGTCACGGCGCGGAACGTGTCGCCCTGCAGCACGAGGAACTGCGGTGGCAGCTCGATCGGCGCGGCGCAACCGACCAGCGCGAGCAGGCAACCCGCCAACGCGCGCCGAGCGCCAGCCGCGACCCCGACGACGATCCTCGACCAGTTCGCTCGCATGTCAGAAGTCCTCGACGACGCGTTCGGCGCCGATGCCGTTGATCCAGGCGAAGCGGCTCGCTGCCGCGCGCAGGCGCGCCTCGGGTGCCGGCGACGACGCCCGGAACCCGACCGCGAGCGTCGCCATCGCCACCTGTTCGCCGAGCACCTTGCGGTGCCCTTCCATGCGCTCGATCTCCTCCGTCAGCCGGCGGAGTTCGACTTCGATCTTGAGGACGTCCTCGACCTTGTCCGCCTTCTGCATCACCTCGAGCAGGCGATCGCGGGCCTTGCGCGCGTTGTCGATGCGGATCGTCAGATCGACGAATTCGTCGGTCACGTCCTGTGCTTGCCGCGACTCGCGGACCACGCGGCCGAGCTCGTGCACATGCTGCCAGGCCGCCTCGAACTCCTGCGCCGGGATGCGCACGACCAGCGTCGTGCCGGTCTGCTGCTGCAGGTAACCCTTCCAGAGGAAGACCTGGCCGCGGAACACGTCCACCGCTTCGTCGGGACGCGCCACCTCGACCACCAGTTCGCCGGTCTGGACGACCATCCGGTCGGTCGGGGTCGGCGCCGCACCGGCAGGCGCGGCCGGCGCGTCCGACGCGGCGGGCGGAGCCGGTTGCTCGACCGCGGCGTCCAGGTCGATCCGTTCCACCGGCATCCCAGCCAGCGTCCCGTTCGCCGTCAGGCCATTGGTTGAGTCCGGGGACCGTTCGACGACCTGCAGGTCGTCCGCGGTCGCGCAGGCGGCGAGCGCCAGCAGCCCCCCCACCAGCAACCGCGGCAGCCAGCCCGTTCGAGATCGCGACACCATTTCCTCGCTCCCGCCAGTGCCGCAGACCCGCGGTGCAATCCGGCGGCGAGGTTCTACCATGCGCACCCGGAGCGCCCAAGCCATGATCGCCCACACCTTCTCGCCGCTCGCCGCACTCGCCTCGCTGCTGCCCGTACCGCAGGAGCCCGCTACGACGGCACCGAAACCATCGGTCGCCTGGCAGCGCTCGCTCACCGACGCGCTCGCCGAGCAACAGCGCACCGGCCTGCCGCTGCTGGTCGTCGTCAACATGGACGGCGAAGTGTTCAACGATCGCTTCCGCATGCAGACCTATCGCGATGCCGGGTTCGTCACGTCGACGGCCGGCTACGTCTGCGTGCTCGCCTCACCCGACCGCCACACCGAGACCGACTACGACGCGCTCGGCAACCGCGTCGAATGCCCGCGCTTCCCCGGCTGCACGTGCAGCGAGCACATCGCCAACGGCCCGGTGCTGTTCCAGCGCTTCTACGAGGGCAAGACCAACGCACCGCGCCACACCGGCATCGCCCCCGACGGCAAGGTGCTGTTCGACCGCTACCTCGACCGCAGCATGTCCACCGCGATCGAGGCGATCGCCGAACATCGCGGCACGCCGACGGCCGACGACGCGCTGCCGACCGAGACTGGTGCGCTGCTCGCGCGGCGCGATGCCGCGGCCCGCCGCGCGCTCGAACAGCGCTACCGCGACGGGGATGCCAAGGCCCGCCTCGCGCTGATCGCGGCGGCCGGCGAGGCGACCAGCGAACCGTTCGACCTGCTGCGCATGCCGCTGCGCGATCCGGACGACGCGGTGTTCGCGGCGGCGGCGAAGGCGCTGGCGAAGTGCGCGACGACCACCGCCCTGATCGACGTCGAGGACGCGCTGGCGCGCACCGGCGACGACGGGTTGCGCGCGGCGCTGATCGCGCGGCTCGGCGAGCTCGGCAAGACCGACGCCTTTGCCGCCCGCCTCGCCGCCCACGTCGCGCCGCTGGCCGCCGCGGACCAGACGCCGTGGCAGGGCTGGCAGGCGCTGTCGCCCCAGTACGACGGCAGTGCGCGCGACCAGGTCGAGGCGGAGCTCGACCGCTGCGAAGGCCTGCTGCGCAACCAGCCCGACGACGCGGCCCTGCGCCTGCGCCTCGCCGTCGCCCAGCTGCAGCTCGGCGAACTGCTCGCCCAGACGCGCGACAAGGCGACCGAGTTCTGGCTCGGCGACGCGGCGAACTCGGCGCAGAAGGTCGTCGACGGCAAGGACGAGCTGCTGACGCCGCGCGCCAAGGCCGTGGTCGCGATCGCCGCCTGGCTGCGCAGCGACACCGCCGCCGCCGGCGCCGCGATCGCCGAGGCGATGGCCGCGCCGCGCCTCCAGCTCGACGATCCCTGGCTGCCGATGCGCTTCCTCGAGGTGGTCGCCCAGGTCGAAGCCGTCCGCGCCTACGAACGCGCCAAGGGCGACGCCAAGGCGATCCTCGAACCGGAACTGCGCCACGTGCGCCAGGCGCTGGCCGCGCTCGCCGGTGGCGGCAGCGAGGCGGCGCAGCTCGCCGGCATCGGCCTGCTCGAATACGTCGGCGATCGCCAGCCGGCGCGAGGGATGCTGCGCGCGCTGGTCGATCGCTTCCCCGCGTCGCCGACGGTCCACGAACGCTGGCGCACCCGCCTGCTGGTCGATCTCGGCACCGAACGCATGCTGCGCGAATACGCGACGTGGGCGGCACAGGCGCCGGATCAGGCGACGGCACAGTGGTTCGTCGGCTACGCGGCGATCGTCGCCGGCGAGCAGGACACGCGCGATCGCCGCAGCGCGGCCGCGATCGCCGCCTACACCGCATCGATCGACGCGTTCGCCAAGAGCAGCGCCGGCAACGCGGACTTCCGCGACTCCGCCGACCACTTCGCGGTGCTGGCGCTCGCCGGCCGTGCGCAGGCCGCGCACGACGCCGGCGACGGCAAGACCGCGGTGCGCGACCTGCTGCGCGCCGCCGAACTGCGGCCCGCCAGCCTCGACGCCGACGACGGGCTGAAACGCAAACCTCGGGCGATCGCGTTGCGCATCGCCCGCGAGCTGCGCGAGCGTGGCGAAGGCGAACTCGCCGACCAGCTGGCCCCGCTGAAGCAGTGACGCCAAGGCGATGCGAGCCCCGCGCCCCGTCGACCTGATCGCCGCCGCGCTCGCCGCGTGCGGCGTCGCGCTGGCCGTCGACGCCTGGCATTCCGGCAGCTTGCGGCGGTACCAGCTCGCCGGCTACATCGCCGGCACCCTGCTGTGCCTGCCGCTGCTGGCGATCCTCACGCTGCGCGAGCGCGCGCGACGCATCTGCCGCAAGCTGGCGTTCGCCGCGGTGCCGCTGGCGGGCGCGCTGCTGCTCGCCGAGTTCGCCTGGCGGCTGTTCGGGCCGGCGGCGACGCCACCGGCGCGCGTGCAGCTCGACGCGCGGCTCGGCCACGTGCTCGAGCCGGGATCCGCCGGCACCGATGCACGCGGCTTCCGCAACGCCAGCGTGCCCGATCGCGTCGACGCGCTGCTGGTCGGCGATTCGCAGACCTGGGGGTTCGGCGTCGCGGCCCGCGACACGTTCGCGGCGCAGTTCGCCACCGCCACCGGCATCACGACCTACCAGATGGCCGACGGCTCCTACGGCCCCGTCCAGTATCGCGAACTCGTCCGCCGCGGCCTCGCGCTGCGGCCGCGCATGGTCGTGGTCGCGTTCTACTTCGGCAACGACTTCGTCGATGCGGTCGACTACGCGGCGCTCGAGGGCGCCGAGGACCTGCGCGCGCCGGGCATCGGCTACGAACTGCGGCGCGAGACCGAGCTGGACGGCCCGTTCGCGCCGAACTGGACGATGGCGCTGGTCGACCGCGTGCTCGGCGCGAGCCGCCTGCTCGACGCCGCGGCCGGGGTCGTCAAGGCGCGGCTGCGCGGCGGCATGCTCGACACCGAGGTGGGCGCCGTGCCGTTCGCGGACGACCACGTGCCGACGATCCTGCGCGCCGCCTACCGCCTGCCGACCGTCGACCTGCGCGGCCCGCGGATGCAGGACGCGCTGCGCATCACGCGGCGCTGCCTCGCCGACATCTCCGCCGACTGCCGCGCCGCCGGCGCCCGCTGCGTGCTGCTGGCGATCCCGACCAAGGTCTACTGCTACGCGCTGTGGCGGCAGCAGGTCGGTATGCCGATCGCCGCGCTCCACGAGCTGCTGCGCGCCGAGGGCGACGCCCGCGAGCAGTTGTTCGCGGCGACCCACGCCGACGGCCTCGAACTCGTCGACCTCGGCCCGCCGTGCGTCGCGGCGCTCGCCGAGGGCACGCCGATCTGGGGCCCCACCGGCGACGGGCATCTCGCCCCACCGGGCCACCTGCTGGCAGCACGGCTTCTCGCCGGGATCTGGCGCAAGTGACCGACCGCACGCCGTAGACTGCGGCGCCCATGTTCGACCGCTTCTCGGAGAACGCCCGGCAGACGGCCCAGCGCGCGCGTGCCCAGGCCGAGCGGCTCGGCCACGATTTCGTCGCGCCCGAGCACTTCCTGCTGGCGATCCTGGCGGATGCGAACGGACACGCCGCGCAGCTGCTGCGCGCGCTCGGCGCCGATCCCGACCTGATCGCGGCGATGGCCGTGACCGAGATCCGACCCGGCGACGCCCACGCGACCGGCCAGGTGCCGTTCACGCCCGCCGCCAGACGGATGCTCGAACAGACCGTCGCCGCCGCCGCGACGCTCGGTGCCCGCCACGTCGGCACCGAGCATCTGCTGGTCGGGCTCGCCGCCGCCGAACCGTCGCTGCCGGCCAGGCTCTTGGTCCAGGCCGGCGTCGGCCCGGAGCGCCTGCTCGAGGCGCTGCGCGAACGGGAACCGGCACCGACGCCGTCGCGCCGGCAGCTGCTGCTGATCAGCAACTCGACGATGCACGGCGGCGGCTACCTGGCGCACTGCGCCGACGAGCTGCGCTCGTTCCTCGGCCCGCGCAAGCGCGTCGTCTTCCTGCCCTACGCGCTGTTCGACCACGACACCTATGCGGCGCGCGCCGCCCAGGCGTTCGACGCACTCGGCCACGACCTGCTCTCGCTGCACGCGCGGCACAACGATCCGGCGGCGCTCGCCGAGGCCGAGGCGGTGTTCATCGGCGGCGGCAACACCTTCCGCCTGCTGAGCGCGCTCTACCACTACGAGCTGATCGAGCCGCTGCGCGATCTCGTCGGCGCCGGGCTGCCCTACATCGGCAGCAGCGCCGGCACCAACGTCGCGACCCTGTCGATCCGCACGACCAACGACATGCCGATCGTGCAGCCGCCGACGTTCACGGCGCTGCAGCTCGTGCCGTTCCAGATCAACCCGCACTACCTCGACCCGGATCCGCACAGCCGCCACATGGGCGAGACGCGCGAGGAACGCATCCGCCAGTTCCACGAGGAGCACGCGACGCCGGTGCTGGGTCTGCGCGAAGGTTGCCTGCTGCGCGTCGCCGGCGACCGCGCCGAACTGCGCGGCACGACGCGCGCCCGGCTGTTCCGCCGCGGCGCCGAACCCGCCGAGTACACGCCGCCGTGCGATCTCTCGTTCCTGCTGCGCGACTGAACGCCCCCCGGCAATCCCCGACCCGAACATGACGCTGCCGACCCGACCATCGCCCTCCGTCCTGGCCATCGCCACGCTGCTCGCCGCCTGCGCGACGGCGCAGCGCCCCGACCGCACGACCGCCGAGGCCGACGTGACGGCCGAGGTGCTGGCCGCCCACGTCCGGTTCCTCGCCGGCGACCTCTGCGAGGGCCGCGGCGTCGGCACGCGCGGCGACGAGCTGGCGCGCGCCTACCTGGCGACGCAGCTCGAGTCGTTCGGCGTGCAGCCGGGCGCCGACAACGGTTCGTGGCTGCAGCAGGTGCCGATCCTCGGCATCACCAGCGCGGTAACGACGCCGCTGGCGGCCCACGGCGCCGGCGGCGACTCGAGCTTCACCGCGCCGACCGACTACACCGCCGTCGCGGGCAGCCCGGCGGCGGACGCGGCCTGGCGCGGCGCGGAGCTGGTGTTCGCCGGCTACGGCATCACGGCACCCGAGCAGCACTGGGACGACTTCGGCGACGTCGATCTGCGCGGCAAGGTGCTGCTGGTCATGAACAACGATCCGAGCGCCGACCCCGAGCGCTTCGCCGGCAAGACACGCCTCTACTACGGCCGCTGGAGCTACAAGTTCGAGGAGGCGGCGCGCCGCGGCGCCGCCGGCGCGATCGTCATCCACACCAACGAGTCGGCCGGCTACCCGTTCGAGGTGATCCAGAACGGCCACGGCCACGAGAACTTCTGGCTGCCGTTCCGCGAAGGCACGCCGACGCTCGGCATCCGTTCGTGGTGCAGCGAGGAGGCGGCGAAGCAGCTCTGCTCGCTCGGCGGCCACGACCTCGACGCGCTGCGCAAGCGCGCCGAACTCGGCAACCAGCCGCCGGTGCCGCTCGGCGTGACGCTCGACCTCGCGATCGCCAACACCGTGCGCGAGATCCGCTCCGGCAACGTCGTCGGCGTGCTGCCCGGCAGCGACGCGAAGCTGAAGGGCGAGTTCGTCGTCGTCACCGCGCACTTCGACCACCTCGGCATCGGCCGCGAGGTCAAGGGCGACGCGATCTACAACGGCGCGGTCGACAACGCGAGCGGCTGCGCCGCCCTGCTGGCGCTGGCGCGCGCCTGCTGCCGCATGCCGGTGGCCGCGCGCCGCAGCCTGCTGTTCGTCGCGGTGACCGGCGAGGAGTCCGGCCTGCTGGGGTCGCAGTACTTCGCCGAGAACCCGACGGTGCCCAGGCACCAGATGATCGCGAACTTCAACGTCGACGGCCTCAACGTCTGGGGCGAGACGACCGACCTCGAGTTCATCGGCTTCGGCAAGAACAGCCTGACCGCGCTCGCGCAGGCCGTCGCCGCCGAGCGCGGCCGCACCATCGCGCCCGACAGCAACCCGGATCTGGGGCTGTTCTACCGCAGCGACCACTTCAACTTCGCGCGGATCGGCGTTCCCGCGGCCTACTTCAAGGCCGGCAAGGACTTCCTCGATCGCCCCGAGGATCGCCGCCGCATGAAGGCGAGCTACACCGCGACCAGCTACCACAAGCCGAGCGACGAGATCGCGCCGTGGTGGCGGCTCGACGGCGCGGCCGCGGACGTGCGCCTGCTGCTCGCCTGCCTGCTGCGTTGCGCCGACGCCGACGCCGCACCGACCTGGACTCCCGGCGACGAGTTCGCGAAGCTGCGATGAGCGCGATCGCCGACGCCCGGGCGCTGCTGGCGCGCGAACGCCACGCGACGTTGTGCACGGCGCACGTCGAGTTCGACGGCTGGCCGTTCGGCTCGATCGTGCCGTACGCGCCGACGCCCGAAGGTGACGCGCTGGTGTTCCTGTCGGACATCGCCGAGCACACCAAGAACCTGCTGGCCGATCCGCGCGCGTGCCTGTTCGTTGCCGACCCCGCTGCGGCCGAGGCGCCGCAGGCCGGTGCGCGGCTCGCGCTGATGGTCCGCGGCCGGCAGCTCGCCGGCGACGACGCCGAGGCGCCGTACTTCGCGCGGTTCCCGTCGGCGGCGGCGATGCGGCAGTCGCACGGGTTCGCCGTCTGGCGGCTCGCCGTCGAGCGCGTCCGCTGGATCGCCGGGTTCGGCGCGATGGGCTGGATCGCGCGCGATCGCTGGCAGGCCGGCGCGTAGGGCCGTTGTCGTCAGCCGCGCCGCAGCACGGCCTCGAGCGCGGCGAGGCCGAAGTCGAGTTCGTCGCGCGTCACCACCAGCGGTGGTGCAAGCCGGATCACGTGGTCGTGCGTCTCCTTGCACAGGACACCGCGTTCGCGCAGCGCTTCGCAGAAGCGCCGCGCGCCGCCGGCGCTGGCGTGCAGTTCGATGCCGATCCACAGGCCCTTGCCGCGGACCTCGCGCACGACCGCGGCCTCGCAGCGACGCAGTCGTTCGAGCACGTAGCCGCCGA
>CAYMRG010000186.1:0-9192 GCA_964392555.1 uncultured candidatus Brocadiaceae bacterium | reverse complement strand
GCCCGGCGCAACACCGCGCCGGTGTCGACGATGCCGGCGCGCAGCGTCTCGCCGGCGCCGGCGAGGCGATCGAACATCACCTCGACCGACAGCGGCGGCAGGCCGACGGCGGCGAACCAGGCGTTCTTCTGCTCGACCAGACCCTGCAGCGCGGGGCGCAGCAGGTGGGGTCGCAGCAGGTCGCCGAGCCGCAGGCCGATGCGCGCGCAGCGGTCGCTGTAGGCCGGCCCGATGCCGCGACCGGTCGTGCCGATCTTGCCGCTGCCGCGCAGGTGCTCGGCCCACTGGTCCTGCAACCGGTGCGCCTCGAGGATCACGTGGGCGCGTTCGCTGAGCAGCAGGTTGCGGCCGAGGTCGACCGTCAGGCCGCGTTCGCGCAGCTTGTCGATCTCGCCGCACAGGTGCAGCGGGTCGACGACCACGCCGTTGCCGATCACACAGGTCGTGTGCGGATGGACGATCCCCGACGGGATCAGGTGGAGGACCAGCTTGCCGGCCGCCTTGACCCCGGCCGGCAGGATCAGCGTATGGCCGGCGTTGTGGCCGCCGCCGTACCGCACGACGAAGTCGGCGTCGGCGGCGAGGTAGTCGATGACCTTGCCCTTGCCCTCGTCACCCCACAGGATGCCTACGACACACGTGCTGGGCATGAATGCGCGCTGCGGAAAAAGCGTGCGAGCATAGCACCGCGCCCTCCGGGTGCAAAACGCGCGCTGCGCGATGCCACCGCGGTCGGCCATCCCCCCTCCGCCCACTGACCTGGGCGGCGTGCGCCGCGCGACACCCACCATGCCCACCACCATCTCCACGATTCCACCGAGCTGCGCCGAGCCGCGCGACGAGGCGCTGCGCCTGCTGCAGACGTTCGCCGAACGCATCCTGCCGGGCGCCATGCGGCGCATCGCGGCCTGGCGCAACCTGCCCCCCGCCGAGGTTCGGGATCTGTGCCACGAAGCCCACCACGAACTCGCCATCGACTGCCTGCAGGACCCCGCGACGATCGTCGCCCTGCCGCCGCGCCAGCGCCACGCCCGCTGGCTGCGCCTGGCCGAGCGCTGGATCTACCGCCAGCGCTGGCGGCGCGGCCGCGACGACGTCGCACTCGACGAGTTCGCCGCGCCGCCGGCGGTGACCGCCTCGCCCGCGCTGCCGCTGGCCGCCCTGGCCGAGGTCGCGCTGCGCAACGGCCGCTGGAACGTCTCCGCCAGCGCCGCGCACAGCGGCTGCAGCCCGCGTTGGCTGCGCCAGCAGGTCGACCGCGTCGCCGAACGGCTCGGCTTCGGCGAGGACTACCGATGCTTCTGGCGGCGGCGGCTCGGCGAGGCGTTCACGGGTCTCGCCGCCGACCTGCTGCGCGCCGGCGGCGGCCTGCTGCTGCTGCCGACGACCCGGCCGGCGGTCGACGTCGCGGCACGGGTCCGGCGGATCCGGCGGCTCGCGCCGCGGTTCGTCGTGCGGCGCTCGACGCTGCCCGAGCGACGGATGCTGCGACCGTGGACGAAGCGGGCGCGGTTCGACGCCACGACACCGCGCCGCTTGCTCGAGCAGGCGGGCGAACTGCACCCCGAAGCCGGCGCCGTCTGGCTGTGGCTGGTCGAGGCCTGCCTCGCCGAACACGACCTGCGTGGCGCCGCCGCTGCGCTGTGGCGGAGCCGCACCAGCACGGCGCGCGGCACGACCGCCGTCGTCCTGGCGCGCGCGCGTCTGCTCGAGGCGCGCGACCGCTGGCCCGCGGCCGTGGCCCTGCTGCGCCGCGCGTGCCGGCGGGTGCCGCAGGCCGGCACCTGGGCCAACGCGCTGCGCAGCGCGTTGGCGGCCACCGATCACGCGTCGTCGGCCGGGGCGGCGGCGGCCGGGGCGTCGTCGGCCGGGACGGCGTCCGCCGGGGCGGCGTCGGCAAGGGCGGCCTGCAAGGCCTCGGCCAGCCGGTTCTCGGCGTCGGCATCGCCGCGCGGCGACGTCCAGTGCGGCAACCCGGCGCTCGGCTGCGCGAGCCAGCGCACCTCGACGACGACCATCAGCTCGCCGCGGTCGCGGAACACCGTCGCCCGCCGCTCGAGCGGCGGGTCATCGGCACCGTAGGCCCAATCGCTCTGGATGCGGAACGCCGCTGCATCGACCATCGCGAGCGATCCGTAACGCTGGGCGACGACGGCCTTGCAGCGCGCGAAGGCCTCGGCGGGCAACGTCGCGGGCAATGCCACCGGCAGCGGCCGGTAGGCCGGCGCCGCGCAACCGGCGGCGAGCAAGGCGAGGCCGAGCGCGCGACCGTCAACGACGGCCATGGCCACCCCCGCCGGGCGTCGCGACGACCACGGTCTCGCCGGGGCGCAACTCGAACGAGGTCTTCGCCGGCCGCCGTTCGCGCTGGCCGCGCCGCTCGACCCACAGGCCACCCGGTTCGCCCCGCGCGCCGCCGGCGGCGCCAGGCGGACCGACGCGATGCCGCTCGCCGAGGAACGAGACGTGCAGCGGCACCTCGGCCGTGAGCGCCTTGACCAGACCGTCGCCGCCGGCGCGCGCGCCGCGGCCGCCGCTGCCGCGCCGGATCGACAGCGTGCGCACCCGCACCGGGTAGCGGTGTTCGAGCTCTTCGATCGGTGTGTTGCGCGTGTTGGTCATGTGCGTCTGGATCGCCGCCTGGCCGGCGCGCCGTGGCCCGGCGCCGGCGCCGCCCGGCAACGTCTCGTAGCTGGCGAACTCGCCGCCTTCGGCACGTCGACCGCCGAACGACAGGTTGCTCATCGTGCCCGCGGACGCCGCCGGCACGCGTTCGGGCGCCGCCGCGGCGAACGCCGCGAGCGCGACGTCGACCAGTCGCTGGCTGGTCTCGACGTTGCCGCCTGCGACCGGCGCCGGCGAACGCGGATCGACCAGGCTGCCGGGCCGCGTCCGCAGCGTCAGCGCGCGGAACAACCCGTCGTTGGTCGGCAGGCGCCCCGGACACAGGCAGCGCAGCGCGTAGACCGAGGCCGCGAGCACGATGCTGCGGTTGGCGTTGACGCCACCGCGCGCCTGGTCACAGGTGCCGCGCCAGTCGAACTCGACGCAATCGCGGCCGATCCGCAGCGCGAGGTCGAGCCGCAGCGGGCCGCTGCCGAAGCCATCGTCCTCGAGCGCGTCGTGGGCGCGGAACGTGCCCTTCGGCAGCCCGCGCACGGTCGCGCGCGCCGCGCGTTCGGTCTGTGCCAGCAGCGCATCGGCGGTGCGCGCGAGGCCGCCGCGGCCCAGCTCGCGACCGAGCGCGACCATGCGCTGTTCGAGCTGCAGCAGGCTCGCCTCCTGCGCGCGCAGGTCGACGAGCCGTTCGTCGGCGCCGCGGACGTTGCGCGCGAACAGGCGCAGCAGGTCCGCCTGCAACGCGCCGCGCCGGCGCAGGTGCACTGGCGGAACGACGAAGCCCTCGGCGTGCAGGTCGCTGGCCAGCGCCATCGAGCCCGGCGCGCTGCCGCCGACGTCGGCGTGGTGCGCGCGGTTGACGAGGAACCAGTCCGGACGCCGCGTCGCGCGGGCGAACACCGGCCGGACCATCGTGATGTCGGGCAGGTGCGTGCCGCCGGCGTACGGGTCGTTGAGCAGCGCGACGTCGCCGGGCCCGAGGTCGAGCGCGGCGCGAACGGCGGCGACCGCATCGCCGGCGCTGCCGAGGTGGACCGGGATGTGGGCCGCCTGCGCGACCAGGCGGCCCTCGCCGTCGAACAGCGCGACCGAGAAATCGCGGCGCTCGCGGATGTTGGGGCTGATCGCGCTGCGCATCAGCCGCGCCCCGGCTTCCTCGCAGAAGGCGCTGACGAGGTGATGGAACACCTCGAGGCGGATCGGGTCGACGGCCGTGCGCGGCATCCCGCCGAGTGTCGCGCCCCGCCCGCGCCACGCAAAGCCAGGCGCCGGAAATGCGCGCGGCCGCGCAGGTCACCCTGCGCGGCCGCGAGGCCAGCAGCCGTGGAAGGCAGGCCGCGATCGCTCAGCGACCGCCGCTGCCACCGCCGTTGCCGCCGCTGCCGGCACCGCCGCCGCCGCCGTTGGCACCGCGGCCGCGGCGACCCTGGCCACCGCCTTCGCCGCCGCCGGCGCCACCGGCGCCACCGCCACCCGCGCCACCATTGCCGCCTTCACCGCGGCCCTGGCCACCGCCCGGACGACGCTGCGGCATCGCCGCGCGCATCTCGTCGAGGGTCTTCTGCGCGTCCTCGAGCTTGCCATCGGCGAGCTGCTTGTTCAGGGTCTCCATCGCCTTCTCGAGCTTGTCGGCGGCCTCGTCGTTGCCGTTGTCGCGCATCCGCTCGACCATGCCGGACATCCGCTCGAGACCACCCTTGAACTGGTCGAGCTCGTCCTTGCTCATCTCGGTCAGCTTCTTGGTGCCGAACATGCCGCCCGGCCGGCCGCCCTGGCGGTTGCCCATCTGCTTCGCGCGCTCGAGGCGCTGCGTCAGCTCCTTGACCTTGTCCTCGTCACCGGCCTTCTTGGCCTCCTCGATCTGCTTCTCGAGCTCGGCCTGCATCGCGGCCGGATCGAAGCGACGGCCCGCACCGGGACCATCGTCACCGGGGCCCTCGCCATCGCGGTTGCGGGCGCGCGCCGGACGATCGCCGGCGGCATCGCTCGCGCCGGTCGCGACGACGTTGCCGAGCAGCTTCTCGTACTTCGCCTTGAACGCGTCGCGCTCCTTGGTCTTGCCGGTGCGATCCAGCAGCGCGAACTCCAGGCGCGCGGCCTCGCCGGCGAGCTTGTGGTCGGGGGCCTTGGCGAGGAACTGGTCGTAGAGCGCCATGGCGCCAGCAAAGTCCTTGGGCCCCTTCTCGAGATAGAAGGCCTTGTAGAAGATCGCCTCGGTCTCGGCCGGGGTCGATTGTTGGGCGGCCAGCGGCAGGGCCAGGGCGAGGAAAGCGGAAGCAAGACGGATGTTCATGATTCTCCTGACGGATGTCGTTCGCGGCGTTCGCCTCGGCGAACGAAGCCGAAACGATAGGGCCCGGTTACGGCACCCGACCATCGCTTCCCACGTAACGGTTTGGTCCCGCGTACCTTCCCCCACCCGGACACAGGAAGAAACCATGCCAAGGAGAACCATGAACCATCCGACCGGCACCCACGAACCACCCAACCGGGACGACCGAGCACCAGCGGCGTGCCGAACGGGCAGCCCACTGCCCGTTGCCGCCGGTACCAGTCCGACGCCAGCGGTCGAAGCCGCCGCACCGCAGGCCGTGCGCGAGGCTCACCGGGTACCGCGCTGGCGGATCCCGACGGATCCGCCGGCGGTGTGATCGGCCGCGCGGCGGCGCCGCGACCGGTCAGCGCGTCGCGCGCGCTCGCTCGAGCAATGCATCCTTGACCATCGTGCCGAGCTCCGAGCAGCGGTGGTCGCCGGCGCGCAGGCTGCGGATGCGCCCGCTCTGGATCAGCTGCGCGACGGTTGCCTCGAGTTCCTTTGCGGCCTCGGCCTGGCCGATGTGGTCGAGCATCAGGCCCATCGCGAGGATCGTCGCCAGCGGGCTCGCCTTGTCGGTGCCCTTGTATTTCGGCGCCGAACCGTGGATGCCCTCGAACATCGACACCTTGCCGGGGTGGATGTTGCCCGACGCGGCGATGCCCATGCCGCCGATCAGCATCGCGCCGAGGTCGGTGATGATGTCGCCGAACAGGTTGGTCGTGACGCAGACGTCGAACCAGTCCGGGTTCTTGACCATCCACATGCAGGCCGCGTCGATGTAGGCGTGGTCGGTGGCGATGCCCGGGTACTCCCTGGCGACCTCGGCGAACGTGCGCGTCCACAGATCCTGCGCGCGCACCGCGTTGGCCTTGTCGATCAGCGTGACCTGCGGCTTGTCCTTGCCCGGCTTCGGCCCGCGCTTCTTCGCCAGCTCGAACGCGTGGCGGATGATGCGCTCGGTGCCGCGCCGCGTGTAGATCATCTCCTGCAGCGCGATCTCGTGCTCGGTGCCCTTCTTGGTGTGGCCGAACACGCCCGAGTAGGCGTCCTCGGTGTTCTCGCGCAGGAACAAGATGTCGATGTCGGCCGGCGTCTTGCCCTTCAGCGGGCACAGCGACTCGTGGTAGAGCTTGACCGGGCGCAGGTTGACGTAGAGGTCGAGCTTGTGGCGCATGCCGGCGATGATCGCGAACTCGAGCTTGCCGACCTCGATGCGCGGATCGCCGATCGCCCCGAACAGCACGGCGTGCATCTGCCGGATGCGGTCGAACGCAGCCTCGGGCATCGTCTCGCCGGTCTTCAGGAAGTGTTCCGCGCCGTACGGCATCGCCTCGCGCTTCGTCTTGAAGCCGTAGACCGACTCGATGCCGTCGAGCACCTTGAGGGCTTCGTTGACCACTTCCTCGCCGATGCCGTCACCCGGGAGGACGCCGATGTCGTAGACCTTGCTCATCCGTGTCGCACTGCTGCTGGTTGGAGGGGCCTCGGCGGCGGCGGACCGGGAAGATCCGGCGCGCTCGTTCGTCCGCGAGGGGCGAACAGTATGGCCGTGGCGCCCGGACAGGTCCAAGAGGAATGCCGTCGCTACGCCGGTCGCTGCTGCGATGCCCGATCGGTAGACTGATCGCCCCAACGCCGCCCAGTCATCCGCCCATGAGCCACCGTCCGTTCCTATCCGCTCTGTGCACCGTGTCGCTCGCCGCCCTTGCCATGGGCCAGAGCCAGAACGAGGAGCAGGACTTCAACCAGCGCCAGGCGAAGGCCCTGTCCGACTTCGCCGACAAGGCGAAGAAGAAGGGCTTCCCGCGCATCGCCAAGCTGGTGTGGATGCAGGCAATCAAGCTCTACGACCCGGACTACGCCGACGCCTGGAAGGGTCTGCAGTACGTCAAGATCGGCTCGAGCTGGAACCCCGACCCGAAGAACCCCTACCCGACGCAGGATGCGGGCAGCGGCGCGGACGGCCAGAGCCTGAAGGGCGCCTACGAGTCGCTGAAGCGCGAGCTGGCCAACGCCCACCGGGCCCAGGCGCAGAAGTGGGCCAAGACCGACCGCGCCGATCGCGCGCACCACCACTGGAGCATGGTGCTGCGCTGGGTCGACGACGACAAGGAAGCGCAGAAGGCGCTCGAGCATCACGACGTCGGCGGCGTCACGGGCACGGCGCTCGAGCAGACGCTGTTCGATCGCAGCAAGGCGATCGAGAAGATCGTCGCCGAGGAGGCGAAGAAGGACTACGAGGTCAAGAAGGTCGACGGCGTCGAATGCGCGCCGCTCGATCGGGCGCAGGTGAAGTACATCACCGTCCAGTCCGAGCACTTCACGTTGCACGGCGACGCCGAGGAGGAGGCCAACCTGATGGAGGCGCTGCGCTGGGCGGAGCGCACGATCAACATCTGCAAGGTGGCGTTCCCGTGGCAGGTCGCCGACGAGGCCTGGAAGCAGACCCCTTGGGCCTGCTTCGTCGCCAAGGAGACCTACCAGCAGGTGCTGCGCGCCAACAACGTGCCGGACCTCGAGTGGAAGCTCGAGAACACCAGCACCAGCGGCGTCGGCAACACGCTGCTCGCGGCGACGCGCGGCAAGCAGGTGCTGTTCGACGCGTGCGTGCGCAACGTCGCGCGCGGCTGGGCCAGCTTCGGCTCGGCCGGCTTCAACGAAGGGATCGGCCACACCTTCGTCGGCATGATCTTCAACAACAACCGCCTGTTCGCGGTCGACCTGAAGAAGCAGGAAGGCACCGCCGCCAGCGAGGAGGACCGCGAATACCAGTCGCCGGACTTCGACGTCTGGAAGAACCTCAACCTCGAGCTGGCGTGGAAGGCCACCGGCGGCGTCGCCGCGCGCGATCTCGCGTTCTGCGACGCGGCGGAGTTCTCGAACGAGCAGCGCATCAAGGCATGGTCGTTCTGCGACTACATGATGCGCCGCGACCCGGCGATGCTGCGCGACCTGGACCAGATCGCGCAGGAGCTGAAGAAGGAGCGCATCAAGAACCCGGCCGAATTCGAGGCGCGCTTCCAGAAGGGCCACGACGTGACGATCGCGCAGCTCGACAAGGAATGGGAGGACTTCTGGACCGGCGCGTCGCCGGTGATGAAGGCGATCCAGAACAACACCCCGCCGCTGGCCGCGATCAGCAAGGGCGTCGACAAGTGGCTCGAGGCCTACAACGCCGCGCGCAAGGAGAACAACGCGACGCCGGCGCTGTGGTCGGCCAACCTGTCGACGCGCTGCAAGGAACACGCGGAGTACCTGAAGAAGAACAAGGACCAGCGCGGCCCGGCGGCCGAGCACACCGAGAACGTCGACCTCGGCGGCAGCTACGTCGGCAGCATCTTCGCCGAGATGGCCGTGATCGAGACCAAGGCCAACCTGAGCACGGCGAAGAAGACCTTCGAGCGCTGGCTGAAGCTGCCGGGCTACCGCGACGCCCTGCTGAACAACTCGATCCTGACGGTCGGGATGTACGTCGATGGCGATGTGCTGGTGATCAACGCGGTGTCGGGTCTCGGCGTGCCGAAGGCATCGGAACAGGGCTTCACCTACTACCCGCGCCAGCCGGGAGCATTGCTCGAAGGCGACGTCGACGTCGCGGACCTCGGCCCCGACGTCGAGGCGCTGCTCGAGAAGCACGGCAAGAGCGGCCGCAAGAAGGTCGGCCTGCCGATCAGCCTGCACTTCGGCGGCCTCGGCGGCACCCCCGGCAACCGGCTCAGCTTCGCCTGCAACGTCGTCGGCGCGAAGGGCGAGCACATCGAGGGCGCGCTGCTGTTCGACGACGGCCGCTGCCGCACGAGCTGCGCGCCGGGCATGGTCACGTTCATCCCGTTCGAACCGCTGAAGGGCCCGATCGCCTTCGCCTGGAGCTGGGAAGTCGACGGCAAGCAGATCACCGCCAAGAGCAACTTCACGGCGAAGTAGACGCCGGCGTGCATGACGGACCGCGTTCGGCCCTACCTCTTCTACGGCGCCACGACGGCGCTGTGCTCGACGTGTCTCGTGACCGTGGAGGCGAAGGAGGTCATCGAGGACGGCCGCGTCTGGCTGCTGAAGCGCTGTCGGGAGCACGGCGCGCAGCGCGTACTGCTGGCCGACGACGCCGACTACTGGCGGCTCGGGCGCGAACGGTTCCTGAAACCGCCCGAGCAGGTCGACCGGCCGAACACTGCGTTCCGCTACGGCTGCCCCTACGACTGTGGCATCTGCACCGAGCACGAGCACTGATTCATCAACGATAGCAAAATCAACATTTA
>CAYMRG010000185.1:7147-9223 GCA_964392555.1 uncultured candidatus Brocadiaceae bacterium | reverse complement strand
CGAACGGTGTGTAGGACCCGCCGCCAGGCAATTGCAGCTCCCAGGTATCGCCGAGGTAGATGGTCGTCACCGCCTGGCTCGGGTCCCAGTGCGACGTGCCACCGAACAGCACGACCCGTTGACGCACCGGGTCATAGGCCATTGCGGCGCCGAACCGGGGGCCGGGCTCGAGCGGCGGGACGAGCTGCTGCGTCGTGCCGTTCGCCAGCGTCCACGTGTGACCCGGCTGCAGCGCGAGCGCGCCATCGAACATCACGAGCCGGTTCGCCGCGATGTCGGTCGCGAACGCGCCGACGGCGGTCGGCACGCTGGCCGGGAGACGCTGCTGCCAGTTGGTGCCCGTCCATTCGAAGAACGCGCTGCCCGTCGTCCCCTGCGTGCCGAGCACCAGCCGGTTCGCGACCGGATCGAACGCCATCGTCGGTTGCTGCACGGGCCACGGCGAGAACGCAGTCATGCGCCGCGTCCAGGCGGTGCCGTCCCACGTGAAGGTGAAGCTGACGTTGAAGAAGTTCTGGCTGCCTTGCCAAAGCGATCCGACGTAGGCCACGAGCTGGCCGCTCACCGGATCGTGGGCCATGGCAACGTTGCACGCTATGCCGCCGTACACCGGGGGGATGGGCAAGCTGGATGGATGCTGCAGCCAGTCGGTGCCATTCCACAACAAGGTGGCGCTGCTCCACAGCAGCACGGCCTGGTTGCTCGGCGGATGGAACGCCATGGCGAGCGTCGTCGGCGCATCGGGCTGGTGGGTGATCCCGGGAGTCGTCGTCGGCCGACGCGTCCACGTCGTCCCGTCCCAGCTCCACGTCTCGTTCGGCGACCCGAAGCCGTAGATGTCCGTCTGGCCACCGCACAGCAGCACGTAGCCGTGCGCCGCGTCCCAGCACATCGCCGGGTAGGCACGCGGGCTCGGCGTCTGCAGCGGGTTGCTCGGCGACCGGTCCACCCATTGGGCCGGCACGCATGGCGGAACGGCGAGAAGCAACGCTATGGCGACGGCGCGCAGCATGGAGCACCCGGGTGATCAGTTGACCATTGGCGAAACGCCGTTGCTCAGCACGAAGCCGAGCGGCGAGGCCGGATCGAGCACTGCGCCCTGCGCGAAGAAGCTGCCGACCACGGCCGGCGGGAAGCTCAACGTCTGCACGGCGCGACCATTGGGGCTCGCGATCTGCGCCAGCAGCACGTCCAACGAGACCAGCAGGTCGCAGCCGCCGCCGATCGGAACCTGGATCTGCGAGAAGCCGAGCGCGAAGACCGCGATGCCGGTCGCGGGCATGTTGGCGAGGGTCAGGCGGACATCACCACCGTTGCCGCCGACGACGTCGCCGTTCTGCACGAGCACCGGCGTCGCACCCGTGCTCGAGGCGCAACCCGCGCCGTAGCCGTAGTGGACGCGCATCACGTAGAAGGTGGTGCCGAGGGAGGCGGTGCCGGCCGGATACACCGATTGCGTTCGCGCGACACCGTGGGCCGCCGCGTTCGAGACGACCGTCTCCGGATACAGGGCCGTGGCGGTGTCCGTGCTGCCGGGGTGCGAGAACAGCATGGCGAGGTCGCCGCCGAGGTAGAGGTACGGCGTCTGGAAGTCGAAGTAGAACTCCGACCACGGATTCGGCGTGCCCGCGACGTTGAGGTTGCCGAACGATCCCGCGTCCAGGACCATCGGGCCGCTGCGCACGACCGTCGGCGGCGCCGAGAAGTTGGCCGCCGGGTCCGCTCCCCACGTCGCCGTCGGGATGGCGGGGCCGACCGAGATGTCGTAGGTCGTCCACGTGATGTCTGCGGGCGGCCACGACGCGGGGTTCGTCGCGAACACCATGAAGCGCAGGCTCACACCGGTGATGTAGGAGCCGATCGGCACGCCCGCGAGCTCGCCGGCGTTGATGCCGTACTGGTAGCTGCGCGGGTTGTTGACGTTGCGGATGATCGAGTTGAGCTGGCTGGTACCCAGCGTCGTCGCATTGGCATTGGGGACGACGACCGATTGGGCGGTCAACGCGGTGAGCAGGACGGTGGCGGAAAGGATCGAGCGAAGCATGGTTCTCCTTGGACTGAGCCAGAAGTAGAGCC
>CAYMRG010000185.1:0-7047 GCA_964392555.1 uncultured candidatus Brocadiaceae bacterium | reverse complement strand
CTCGGCGATCCAGGGCAGCTCCGAAACACCTGGCGGCATCCCGTCGAAGACGACGCGCATCTCGCGCAACGGCCGCAGCGCCACCTCGAACGAACCCGACGCCGCAAGTCGCAGGTCCGGCGTATAGCCGTCCGCATGCACGAGCACGTCCACCGGCCGGCGCGGCACCGGACATTCCGCGACGCCGTGGCGCAGGTAGACCCAGCCGACCCAGCCGTCGGTGTCCGCGGTGCGGAATTGGACCTCGCCATCCGCGTCGAGCGGCGCGCCCGTGGTCGACATCGCGCGGATCCGCATCACCTGCAGGACGTCGCGCAGGTCCAGCGGGTCGAGCCGCGGGTCGAGCGGTTGCCCGGGAGCGATGCGGAGGTCGCGCAGGCTCAGCAGGGTCATGCCGGCGCAGGCAACGGTCAGCGAATACGTGCCGGCTTCGAGCCCGGCCGCCGTGATGCACAGGCTGCCGTCTGCGAATTCCTCGTTCAGCTCGAACGACCCATCGTCGCGCTCCAGTTCGAAGTCGAGATCGCCGTCGTCGTGCATGCGCCAGCCTTCGGCCGGCAGCAGCACCTGGGCGCGCAGCGCGAGCCCGGCATTCAGCTCGACGACCAGGTCGTTCTGTCCGCGCTCGAACGGCATCGGCTCGATCGGCAGGCACGTGTAGGTCCGCGCGATCAGGCGCAGCGGTTCGCCGGTGTCGGCGCCGATGCTGGCGACATGGAACGCGCCGTCGTTGGCGATGGTGACGAAGAACGGCGCGCCGCTGTCCCACTGGTCGTTCTGCTTCCACTGCACGGCCAGATCGAAGCCCGGGGGCCTTGGGCAATGTTCGACGAGTCGCCCGCTCGCGATGATCGGTGCCGGCTTCAGAACCACGTCGCCGTAGTTCCTGCCGCCGGGGACCGGCGTGCGGCCGGGGCTGCCCACGAGCCACCCGATGCCGGGCAACTCGACGCTCAACGTGATGTCGCCCGGATGGGCCCATGGTGTCCGTGCCAGCGGCAACGCCACGCGCCCCTCGCGGTCCGACATCACGGTCTGCCCCCACGTGCGCTTGCCGCTCGCCGCGTAGTAGACGCATTCGACACCGGCCAGCGGCTGTCCAGCTCCGTCGAGAATGCGCGCGGTCGCGTCACCCTCGGTCGGGCGACCGAAGGGGATGGCCACGTTGGTCACGTCGCCGTGACTGCGCGGGCCCACGACCTCTTCCCGCTGCTCCAGCCCCCGCCAGCTCGCCTGCACCAGCCAATCTGCCCCGAGGGCAACGCCGCGGAAGGTCACCGTCCCGTTCTCGGCAAAGCACTGTCGGACGCAGTCCGCCCAGTCCGGCACCAGCGCCGCCTGTTCCTCGGCGAATCGCGGCACCAGTGCGACCTCGCAGGGTTCCTGGTCGTGCAGGGGCCGCCCCTCGGCATCGCTGAGGTGGACCACGATGGTGCCGACGTCGCGCAGGACCAGCTCGACCTCGGGCTCGCCGTGCAGCGCGCGCAAGGGCGGCGGGAACGCCGGCGAAGCGACCGTCAGGAACAGCGCGTCGGCGCAATGTTCACGCCGCAGGATCTGCAGGTGGCGGACGACGAATCGTCCGTCCTCGTCGGTCTCCCCAACCGCCGAACTGTTGCGGTCGTGCTGCACGGCATCGGGCCGGCGCCGCTCGCTGACGATGCCGAGCGGCACGTTCGCGAGCGGCCGCGCCGCGGCGTCGACGACGCGCACCACCACCTGCTCGTCGCGCACCATGCGCACCACGACGAGACCGGAGCCCGGGTCGTCCAGGCGCATGCTGCGCTCGCCGTAGAGGTCATCCTTGCGACACGCGATCTGCAGGGCGGCGACGCCGCAGTACAGGCCGACCTGGCCTTCGGCATCGGTCACGCCACGCTGGCCGAACTCGTCGAGCCAGGCGAACAGGTCGCTGTTGCGTCGCAGCGCCTGGACCTCGCGTGGGGTGGACCGGCCACGCGGGCGACTGGCCACCACCTCGGCGCCGGCGATCGGCGCACCGGTGGCCGCGTCGACGACGCGCACGAGGACGCCGCCGGGCGGGGCGACCGCGCGTTCGCCGGCGAGCGGCGCGGGGCTCCCTGGGGCGACGGCCAGCGCTGCGGCGTGGCGTTCGTCGCCCGTGCCGATCGCGCCGGTTCCGGCGGCGGGGGGGTCGCCAATCGCGCTCCGCAGCTCGTCGCTCTGCGCCAGCGCGGGCCTGCCGAGGAGGGCGTCCGCCGACTCACCGGACCACCAGATCCAACCGAGCCCGAACGCGACCAGCGCGGCCAGAGCGAGCAACGCGGCCAGGACGATGCCGTTGGTCCGTTGCTGGGTCATGTGGTGCTTCTTCACGCCGGCACTCGTTCGGGGTCGGTGGAAATCATGCGAGTCGACGACGCTCCGGACAACCGGGGCCGTGCGACCCGAAAACCGTGGCGATTCGCGAAACGCCGGCCCAACCTCGTGCGCACCGGAGCGCGATGACCGCCACGCCTGCCCCCGAAGACCTGTTCCGTCGCTACCGCGATCACGGCGACCCCGCGGCGCTCGCCGGCGTCTTCGATGCGCTGGCACCGCGCCTTCTGCTGCTCGCGGCCCACGTCACGCCCGACCCCGCGGCGGCTGAGGACCTGCTGCAGGAGACCTTCCTGCAGGCGATGGCGAAGGCGGCGCAGTGGGATCCGCAGCGGCCGCTGCTGCCGTGGCTCGGCGTGATCCTCCGCCATCGCGCGGTCGACCTCGCGCGCCGGCTGAAGCTGCGCCGGCCGACCGACGCCGATCTCGACGGGTTCGCCGGTGCGAGCGGCATCGCGGGCCCGGCCGACGAGGCGGCGACGCGTGAGCTGCTCGAACGCATCGACAGCGCGCTGGCCGGCATGTCGTCGCCGTATCGCGAGGCGCTCGTGCTGCGGCTCGTGCACGGCATGGAGCCGACGGCGATCGCGCACGCACTCGGCCGCCCGCCGGAGACGGTGCGCACGCAACTGCGGCGCGGCCTCGAACTGCTGCGCGGCGCCCTGCCGGCCTCGCTGGCCTCCGCGCTGGCGCTCGTGCTCGCCGAACGGGGTATGGCGGCGACGCGCGCGAGCGTGCTGGCGGCGGCCAAGGCGGGAGCACGGACGTCGCGCCATCTCGGCTGGTGGCTGCTGGGCGCGGCGACGCTGGCGCTCGGCATCGCCGGCTGGTTCGCGCTGCCACGCCAACCCGCGGCGGTGCCGCCGCAGACCGCGGTCGCCGCGACGGAGCGAACGCCGCGCGATCCCGCGGCCGAGCGGCCCGTGGAACCCACACCCGCCCCCGACGCGGCACGCATCCCGGGCTCCCTGCCTGCGACGGACGCCGACGTTCGCACCAGCACGCTGCGCGGCCGGCTCGTGCGGCAGGACGACCGTTCGCCGATCGCCGGCGGGCGCGCCGAGGTGTCGTTCGGCCGCGGCCGGTTCGTCACCGACGATCCCGACTTCCGCACCTACCCCGATCCGGTCGAAACGCGGGCGAGCGCGGACGGCACGTTCGCGATCACGTTCACGCCGGCCGAGCTGACGCGCGTGTTCCTGGCGCTCGCCGCGCCCGGCTTCGCTACGGTCGACACCGAGTGGGTCTCGGTCAAGAACGGCATCGACGTCGATCTCGGCGACATCCCGCTGCCGCGCGCGGTGACGTTGCGCGCGCGTGCCGTCGACGAGCAGGGCGCGCCGGTGCCCGGCCTCACGTTGAACGTCGAACGGCATTCGGGCGGCATGACCGGCCCGACGTCGATGTTCACGATGTGGAGCTCGGTCGACCTGACCAGCGCAGGCGACGGCGCGCTCGAACCCCAGGAACTGCCCGCGCCGGCGACCTACGGCGTCGCGATCAGCTTCCGTCAGCCGGGCTGGCGCGTGGTCCGCCCCGGCGAACTCGTGGCCGACGTCGCCGACCTCGTGACCGACATCGTCGTCGCCCGCGCGCCGATCACCGATCGCATCCTCGGCCGCGTCGTCGACGAACACGACAATCCCGTCGCCGGCGTGACCATCACCGCCGACGCCGAGATGCTCGACCTGGGCAGCGCCGTCAGCGGCGCGGACGGCTCGTTCTGGCTCGCGCCCGACGTCAAGGGCGATGAACTGCCGCTGTACCTGCCCGTGACCGAACGCCGCTTCGCACTGCTCGAGCCCGAACGCCACTACGCGCGCGGCACGACCGAGCACGTCGTGCGCGTCCGCCGCATGCCGACGTTCGACGTGCCGATCGACGTCGTCGACGCGCGCGACGGCAGCGCGGTGACCGGCTACGGCGTGCGCTGGTGCCTCGACTACTGGGGCGCCGACATGGAGCTGCAGATGCCGCCCGATGCGATCTACCGGCCCGCGCCCGTCGAGCCACACGCCGCGGGCCGCACGGTCGTGCCGGGCCTCGCGCCGGGCAACTACCGCCTGTGCGTGCACCCGGCGAACCACGACCTCGCGACCGCCTACCTCGTGCCGTTCAAGATCGGCGCCGATGGCCCGCGGGCCGTGCGCGTCGAGCTGCAGCCGTTCGCGCCGCTGCGCGTGGTGCTGCGCGACGATCGCGGCGAGCCGTTGCCGGGCGTCGCCGTGCAGCTGATCCACACGATGGGCGCCGGCCAGCAGATGTCGGCGGTGTTCACCAAGGAGCAGTTCGCGCGCGGCGTCGGCGGTGGCCTGCGCACGGCCATCGGCCTCGAGACCGTCGTCACGAACGGCGACGGCGTGGCGATCCTGCCCGCGCCGACCGGTGAGGATCGCCTCGCGCTCCGCCTGAACGGCCCGCGCGTTCACAGCCAGCAACGCGAGCTCGCGGTCGTTCCCGCGAACGGGCGCGACGAACCGATCACGCTGCCGACGCTGGCGATCGTGCGCGGCCGTCTCGTGCCGCCGACGCTGCTCGACCTCATCGGTCCGTCGGCCGAGCAGCGGCGCGAGGCGGCGATCGTTCGCGACGAGGACTCGGAGCTCGGGTATTCGATGCCGACCATCGCGATCGGCAACGACCGGACGTCGCAGAACACGCGCGTCGCCGACGACGGCACCTTCGAGTTCGCGACGGTCGAAGCGGGCGACCACACGATCTCGATGTCGCTCCAGTGGCGCCGCGATTCAGGCTTCTACGCGCGCGACGACCACGAGCTCGCCGCCGTGACCGGCCTCCGGCCCGGCGAGACGCGCGACCTCGGCGCGATCGACGTGTCGCGCCTCGTGCCCGCGCGCGTGCACGGCCGCGTCACGCTCGACGGCGCCACCTGGACCGCAGGCCAGCTCGTGCTGGTCAACGCCGCGGCCCCCGACGAGACCTTCGCCATCGACCTCGACGAGCGCGCGCAGTTCACGTTGGTGCAGCGACCCGGCCGCTATCTGCCGTGCCTGGAGTGGGAGGACGCCGCGGGCAGGCATCTGCTCGCGGCCGAGCAGCTCCTCGAACTCGGCGTCGCCGCCGAAGTCGACTGCGCGCTGCCGTTCGTGCATCGCGTGCTGCGGCTCGCGGTCGTCGATGCGAACGGCGCGCCGGTGCCCGGCCAGACCCTGCGCATCGTCCCGATCGATCGTCGCGAACTCGGCGAACGGTTTGCCCGGTCGCAGGCCGACGCCGCGGGCATGATCGTCCTCGACCCCGCGCCGCCGGGCCGGGTGCAGGTCTTCCTGCCGGGCTCGGGCGGCGCGCCGCTCGCGGAGATCGTGGCGACTCCGGGCAGCCGCACCGAGGCCAAGGTCGTCGTCCCGGTCGTGCCGCGGTAGGAACCGCCCGGGCAACGTTCCCGCGACGGCCTCCGACAATCTGTAGGAGACCGCGTCCACCCTGGGGCTCGCCGCGCCGAACCCCATGTCGCCACGCCAGCCGAAACCCTCGTCCGCGATCCCCGAAGCCGAGCTCGCGATCCTCAAGGCACTGTGGGACGGCGGCCCGGCCACCGTCCGCGAGCTGCTCGACCGGCTCGGCAACGACCAGGCCTACACGACCGTGCAGACGCTGGTCGGGCGGCTCGTCGACAAGGGCCACGTCCGCGCCGACCGCCGCGACCTCGCGCACGTCTACGTCGCGACCACGACCCGCGACGACCTCGCCGCGCGCCAGGTGCAGGACGTCGCGAGTTCGCTGCTCGACGGCGCGGTGGCGCCGCTCGTGCTGCGGCTCGTCGAGCAGGGCCGGTTCACGCCGGCGGAGATCGCGCGCTTCCGCGAGCTGCTGGCGGCGGCCGAAGCGCAGCGCAAGGGCAAGCGCGGGGGCGGGTCGTGAGCTGGCTCATCGCCAACACGCTGGTGGCCGCGCTGCTGGCGCTGCTCGCGCTCGCGCTCGGCCGGCTGCGCATCGCTCCGGCGGTGATGCACGCGCTGTGGTTGTTCGTCGTCTTGAAGCTCGTCACGCCGCCGCTGTTCGCGGTGCCGATCGACGTCGAGGGACTGTTCGGCAGCGCCCCGGTCGCGGCGCCAGTCATCGTCGTGCCGCTCGAAGCCGCGCTCGCCGCGGCCGCGCATCCGCCCACAGCCGACCCCGTCGCGCCGACCTGGTCGTGGACGACGCTGGCCGTCGCGGCGTGGGCCATCGGCGCGGTGACCACGCTGGCGTGGTTCGCGCTCGGGCTGTGGCGTGCGCAGCGTCGCCTGCGCGCGCTGGGCCCGGTTCCCGAGGCGTGGCGCCACGAGATCGAACGGCTCGCCGCGCAGCTCGATGTGCGCGTGCCGCTGGTCGGCGACGACCCGGACGCCGCGGCGCCGTACGTGTGGAGCTTCGGCCGGACGCGGCTGCTCGTGCCGGTGCGCGCGCTGGCCGCGGCGACCGCGAAGGGCCGCGCCGCGGTCCTCGCGCACGAGCTCGCGCACGTTCGCCGTCGCGACCACTGGCTGGTCCACGGCGAACTGCTGCTCGCGGCGCTGCTGTGGTGGCACCCGCTGTTCTGGTTCGCCCGCGCGCGCATGCGCCTGTGGGGCGAACTCGCGTGCGACGCCTGGGCGGTCGCGTGCGTCCCCGATGCGACGCTCGACTATGCCACCGTGCTCGTCGACGCGGCCGCGACACCCGACTCTGCGGCGATCGCGCCGGCCGTCCTCGCAGCGAGGCCGG
>CAYMRG010000184.1:0-9258 GCA_964392555.1 uncultured candidatus Brocadiaceae bacterium | reverse complement strand
GGCAGCGGAGGTTGCAGCGGTCGGTCACCGACAGGCGCAGGTTGCGCAGGGGGCCGCCGAAGCGGTCCGTGACGGCGAACATCTCGGGCGGCAACCATACCAACGCCGCGCGTGCAAGGCAGCGCGGCGTCGGTGTTCAGTTCGGCAGGCGGCGGGCGAGTTTGCGCAGCCCGTCGAGGGTCGGTTGGTCGGGCCGTTCGCCGCGCAGCGGGTCGACCGGTGGCATGGGCAGGTGCAGCGTGCGCTGCAGGACCCAGGCGATCGCATGGCAGGTGTGGGCCGGCGTCGCCGCGTCGCCGAGCAGGTCGACGAGGTCGATCGTCGGGTCGCGGCGCGGCATGCGGGCGAGCGCGGCGAGCAGCGGCAGCGGCACCGGGTCGGCGCGCAGGGCGGCGGTGAGGTCCGGGCCGCCGCGCCGCGCCAGGTCGAGCGACGCCGTGTCGGCGCAGGCGTCGGCCTGCCGCGCGACCGCGACGACGGCGCCGAGATCGGCCGCGAACTCGCGACCGATCGCGAGCTGCAGCACGTCGGTGAGCACGCGCTCGTGTTCGTCGAGATCGAGGCACTGGCCGTGACCGTCGGCGGCGATCGCGCCGAACGCCGCGTGCGTGTCCGCGCCCGCGAGGTCCGGCGAGACCACCAGCGCATGCACGAAGCTGCGGCCGTCGCGGGCGAACGCGCCGACCTCGCGGTGCAGCTGTTCGAGATCGCGGGCGTGTGGTGGGGCGTCGCCGGCCAGCACCACGACGCGGCGCGCGTCGGGTCGCCAGTCCTGCGCGAAGGCCGCGCGCAGGCCACCGCGAACGTCTTCGGCGCGGTCGCCACCGCCGTCGGCCGTGACGACCGAGACGAAGTTGCTGGCGCGGCAGAAGTCGCGACCGAGCGGCAGCGTGCGCACGTCGTAGGTTTCGCGCGTCGTGTGGTCGCGGTAGGCGACGAGGCCGACGCGGGCGTCGGGCACCAGCGTGCGCAGCACGGTCAGCATCTCGGTGATCGAGTTCTTGGCCGCGGTGATCGTCCGCGTCATCGAACCGGTGCTGTCGAGCACGAACACGATCTCGAGGCCGCTGCGGCGCAGGTCGGCGATGCGGCTCTGGAAGGCCGGCGACCCGACGTCGCGCACGGGGTCGCGCTCGCGGCCGGCGGTGCCGCCGCTGCGCCGCACGACCACGCGCGGATTGGCCTGCAGCTCGGCGCGCCGTGGCGCCGGGCGGACGACGGTAGGCGGCGTCGGCTCTTCGGCCGGATCGGGCTCGGGATCGACGGGCTCGACCGTCACATCGGGCGGCGTCGGCGCGGCGTCACCGGCGGCGGCGGTGCCCTCGGCCAGCGTGAAGCGCAGTTCGGCGGACAGGGACCCGGCCGGCTGGCGATCCGGCACCAGCAGCCACAGCGCCAGCAGCAGCAGCAGGTGGGCGACCAGCGACACCGCGAACCATGGCGCGTGGCGCAGTTCGTCCAGCACCTGTTCGCGCAGCGACGGCTGGCCGCGCAACGCCTCGACCGCCGCGACGCGGACCGCGGCGTAGCGCCGTTCCCGCGCCGCCAGCCGCAGCTCCGGGATCGGCACGATGCGTGCGCTGCCGTCGTCGACGACCAGCTGCGCGTCGCTCGCGCCGAACCGCAGCGCGTCGCCCGCCGCCAGCGCGGTCGGCGTCGCGACCCGATCGCCGTTGCGCCACGTGCCGGTCGCGCTGCCGAGATCGGTCAGCAGGATGCCGGCGGCGGCGACGTCGAGCCGCGCGTGGCGCGGTGCGGCGTCTGCGCCGAGCCGCAGATCGCAGGTGCCGGCGGCGCCCAGCACGTAGCTTCGCCCGGGCTCGAGCGCGAACGCTTCGCCGTGCAGCAGCAGCGCCAGATGGGTCGGGAGTTCGCTCACGCGTACGGGCCGCGGCGCGATCGGCCGGGCCGAAGTTGCCATCCACCGCGCCTCCGGTGACGATCCCGGCGGGTCTCCATGAGCCTGAAGATCATCGGCGGTGTCTACGGCGGCAGGGTGTTGCGCTCGGTTCGCGGCATGGGCACGCGCCCGTTGCTCGGCCAGGTGCGCGAAGCGTTGTTCAACATCCTCGCCGATCGTATCGACGGCGCGGTCGTCTGGGACCTGTTCGCGGGGTCGGGCGCGTCCGGGATCGAGGCACTTTCGCACGGTGCGGCGGCGGCGATGTTCTGCGAGAAGAACGGGCGGGCCGTCGACGTGCTGAAGCAGAACCTGCGCATGCTGGGCGACGAGGCGATGGCCCGGGCCCTGGTCCTGCGCGCCGACGCCTGGAACCCGCCGGTCGTCGGTCGCGACGCCTACGGCCACATGGCGGCGCCGCACGGCGGCGCGGCGGACGGCGCCGACGATGGCCCCACGGCTGGCGCCGGCGATGGCCCGGCGGATGGCGAGCAGGCCGCGCCGGCACCGGAGCTGCGGCCCGACGTGGTGTTCCTCGACCCGCCCTACGATCTGGTCGCCGAGGATCCGGTCAAGTCGATGGCGCGGGCGCGCGCGCTGCTGCACCGGACCGCGCCGCAAGGTTGCGTCGTCTTCCACTTCGAGACCGGGGTGCTCGACGAGGACGACTTCGACGCCGACCTCGACGTCGACCTGCGCGAATGGGGGCGCACGGCGATCGCGATGTTGTGGCGCAAGGGCGAGGCGCCGGAGCGGCTGCAGCGGCGCTGGGCCAAGGAACGCGCCGGCGAAGACGCCTGATCGCGGCCTCGCCGAGGCGCGCTGCGCCTCACTGCCCGAGCACGACGCGCAGCCCGTTGCTGACACCCTCGTAGGGCGGCCAGGCGAACGGCAGCAGATCGAGCACCAGCACCTCGACGTGCAGCTCGGCGCCGGCCAGCGCCGGCGACAGGCCGGCCAGCGACAGCGGCACGCCGGTCTGCACGATCTGCGTCGGCAGCAGCCACAGCCCGAGCAGCTGCAGCGGGTCGATCACCTCGCGGCAGGTGCCGCCGGCGATCGGCGGCAGCACCGACGGCAGGCCGGGCGGTGCGGCGCCGGCGCTGAACGCCACCAGCGCGACCTCGCCGTAGATGCCGGTCGTGTTGGCGACCGTGAAGCCGAACTGCGCGTTGCCGAGCAGCGGCATCGAGTTCGCCTGCAGCGTCGGCACGCCGAGCAGATGGCTGCCGGGCGGCTGGCAGGCGACGCCGTAGTCCTGCAGCAACGCGCCGCTGAGGTTGGGTTGCAGCGGTGTCGGCGTCGGATCGAGGAACCACTCGAGGTCGTGGCTCGCGACCGTGCCGATCGCGCTGATGTCGCGGGCGAGGCTCTCGCCCGGCGGGATCGCCGGCGCGTGCACACCGGTGGTCCACAGGCCGGCCGTGACCGCCAGCGCTTCGCGGTTGAAGCCGTCGTCGCCCCAGCTCACCCAGTCGCGCAGCGCGCTGGCGCCGTTCATCAGCGCGCTGTTCTGCGAATCGTAGAGGCCGAGCGCGCCGCGCTGGCCGTCGAGCGGTTCGCAGCCGAAGCCGAACAGGAAGCCGTAGATCCAGGTGCCGGTGTAGAGCTCGTTCGGCGCCGGGTTGGCCGGCGCGACGCCGTACCAGTGCACGCGCAGGTAGCCGTCGGCCGCGATCGTCGTGCCGCTCGGAAAGCCCCACCAGTAGTTCTGCGGCAGCAGCGGCGTGTGGGTCGCGTAGTAGAGCGACCACTGCGAGAGGTCGACCGGCGCCGCACCGCGGTTGTGCAATTCGATCCAGCGGTCGGCGCCGTCGGCGTAGACCTCGTGGATCAGGACGTCCTGGGCACGCAGGGCCGCGGTGGCCGGCGCGAGCGCGGCGGTGGCGAGGAAAACGACGGTGGCGAGGCGAGCTGAGGTGGACATCGGCAGGCGACGCCGCAGAGCGTCGAGGTTCGCGCCGAATTCGACGAGGCGCGGCCGCGCGCTTGAGGGGCCACGGGACCTGCCCACGGCGTCGGCCGGTCGGCGACCGGCTGACGCAGGCCGTCGGCTGGCTCGTCTCGCGACGTCGCCCGACATCGACGTCAAGGGCCGAGGCCCCGCTCGCCGATAGCGCCTGGGCGCTCCGGGTGACCGGGGTGCTTGCACCCGGGTTCAGCATCGTGCCGAAACAGACTCCCAAGGCCATCGAGCGTCTCGTCGAAGAGCTCATGGATCGCAATCTGACGAAGGCGGAGCGCATCCAACGGTTGCGCGATCTCGCTCGCTCGGGGGAGGACGTGCCGGACGAACTGATGGACCAGGCTCTGCGCAAGTTGATGGAGCGGATCACCGAGTGACCGCAGCTCACGATTCCAGACTCACCGGAACAGCCATGATGAAAGCGTTGTCCGTTTCGTTCCTGCTCGGTGTCGCGGTCCTTCCTGCGCAAGACCGTGACTTCGGCGCCGCGGTCGACACGACCCTGACCCAGGTTCGCCAGGACCCCGATGCCTTCAAGGGCGTCAAGGTCCGCTTCCCGATCCAGTTCGCCTCGCTCGGCAAGCTGTCGAACCCGTTCTTCACGAAGTTCACGCCGACCGACTTCGCGAACTTCTATGCGTGGGCCGACGAGCAGCCGATCTGGCAGCAGGACAGCTACGACAACGTGTTCGGCATGCTGTTCCTGGCCAAGACGCACCCGAAGCTCGAGACGCTCTACACGCTGCGCCTCTACCAGCGTGTCCAGGTCACCGGCATCGTCCGCAACACGTTCCAGGGCACGCCCTGGATCGAGGTCGTCGACTTCGACACGCTCGACGGTCAGGTCGACACCGCTGTGCTGACGCACCTCTACCGCGGCGAGAAGCTGATGGGCCAGCGGCTGTGGCAGCGCGCGATCGCCGAGCTGTCGCTGGCGCCGGGCGCTGGCGTGCCGGACTCCGCGACGCGCGCCTCGCACCGCAACCTCGGCATCTGCCTGCTGCGCATCGGCGAGCCGGAGCTGGCGATCAACTACCTGGAGTCGGCCGCCCGCCTGACGCGCGGGACCGACATCGAGGTCGAGGAGCTGCTGGCGATGGCCCACAGCCAGCCCGAGGCCGCGATCGACCGCACGGTCGACGCCCGCGCGCTGAAGGACAGCGAGCGCCCGATGTGGGAAGCGTTCGACGGCGACAGCGCGACGCGCACGTCGAAGCTGACCCGCTGATCCGCGGCCCGGGAGCGGGGCCACTGCTGAAAATCGCAGCGGCGGGGGGCATTCTGTGCCGTTCCCGCCATGACCCCCGCCCCGACTGCGCCCGGCTCCAGCCTGCGCGGGCCGTTCCGGCTCGCGATCGCGCTCCTGGTCGTCACGACGGTGACGATCCTGTGGGGCGCCATGACCACGAGCACGGGCTCCGGGTTGGCGTTCCTCGACTGGCCGACGTCGGACGGGGAATTCATGCCGGAACGGTCCTACACGACCGTTCCCGGCTTCCTCGAGCACTTCCACCGGCTGCTCGGCGCGTGCGCAGGGCTGATCGTGCTGACGCTGACGATCTGGCTGGCGCGGCATCCGTCCGCCAGCGGCGCCGCGCGCCGGACCGCGTGGTTCGGCCTCGGCCTGATCATCGTCCAGGGCGTGATCGGCGGCGTCGGCGTGCTCAAGGGGCTGCTCGCCCTGACCTCGGTGACCCACGGCGCGCTGGCGCAGGTGACGCTCGCGACGTTCGCCTGGCTCGCCTACCTGCTGTCGGCCCGCCGCGCCGCGACCGTCCCGCTCGCCAACGTGCCGCCGGGGCGCGGCCGCACGCTGTCGATCATCGGCATCGCCGTGCTGATCGCGCAAACGCTGCTCGGCGGCGTGGCGCGCCACACCAACAGCACGCACGCCCTGTGGTCGCACGTCAGCAACGCGGCGATCGTGTTCCTGACCGTGACCGTCGTCACCGCGTTCGCGGTCGGCAAGCTCGCCGACGCGCCCGGTATCAAGGGCCTCGCGCGCTGGCTGATCACGTTGCTGATCGTGCAGATCGTGCTCGGCTTCGTCGCGCTCGCGATCCGCAACAGCGCCGGCAAGACGCCGGAGAACGTCGCCAACCTCGGCACGGCGGCCGTGATCTCGGTGCACGTGCTGCTCGGCGCGCTGCTGACGATGCTGATGGCGACGCTCGCGGCGCACGTCCACGGCGCGACGCGGCCGCGCTCGGCGGCGCCGCAGGGTAGCCCGGCATGAGCGCGATCCCGGGCGGCAAACTGCGCGCCTACTGGGAGCTCGGCAAGCCGCGCTTGTCGGCGATGGCGGTGTTCGCCGTGGTCGCCGGCGCCTACCTGGCGTGGCCGTGGCCGCGCACGCATCCGCCGCTCGGGCTGCTGGTCGCGACGACGCTCGGCACGTTCCTCGCCGCGGTCGGCGCCGCGGCCCTGAACATGTACCGCGAACGGCATCTCGATCCCTTGATGGAGCGGACGATGGGGCGGCCGTTGCCGACCGGTCGGCTGTCACCGCGCGAGGTGAAGTGGTTCGGTGCGATCGTCGCCGGCCTCGGCGTGCTGTGCGTGCTGCTCGGCGGCGCGCCCAACACCGGCGACGGCACGCATTCGCTGCAGGATCTCAACTGGGTCGCCGCGGGCCTGTGCGCGCTGATCGTCGTCAGCTACGTCGCCGTCTACACGCCGATGAAGGTGCGCACGCCGCTCAACACGCTGGTCGGCGCGATCCCCGGCGGGCTGCCGCCGGTCGTCGGCCACGCCGCCGTTGCGGGCCGGCTCGAGATGGCGCAGGCAGTGCTGTTCGCGATCCTGTTCTGCTGGCAGATCCCGCACTTCCTGTCGATCGCGTGGCGCTACCGCGAGGACTATGCGCGCGCCGGCATGCTGATGCTGCCGGTCGTCGATCCGACTGGTCACCGCACGGCGATCACGATGTTGCTCTACGTCGCCGGCCTGGGGATCGCGAGCCTGCTGCCCTACACGCTGCACATGGCCGACGAGCGCTACGCGATGGTCGCGGTGCTGCTCGACTTACTGTTCTTCGTGCCGACCTGTCTCGCGGCGCTGACGCGCAAGGACTCGGCGATGCGCATGACGTTCATCACCTCGATCATCTATCTGCCGTTGTTGCTGCTGGCCATGGTCTGGTGGAGGAAGTGATTCGATGACGCAGGACTCCGCGGTCACCGCCGATGGTCTCGTGTTCGCCTACGGCGAACGGCGTGCGCTCGACGGCGTGTCGTTCGCGGTCGGGCGCGGCGAGGCGCACGGCTTCCTCGGTCCCAATGGCTCGGGCAAGTCGACGCTGTTCAAACTGCTGTCGACGCTGGTGCCGCTGCAGCAGGGGCGCGTGACGATGCTCGGTCGCGATCTCGCGGTCGACGCCGCGGCGATCCGGCGCGAGCTGGGGGTCGTCTTCCAGTCGCCGGCCGTCGACAAGAAGCTGACGGTCCGCGAGAACCTGCGCTACGGCGGCCGCATGATCGGCCTCGGCGGCGCCGACCTCGCGGCGCGCATCGACGCGATGCTCGCGGCGGCCAACCTGACCGATCGCGGCGGCGACCAGGTCGGCGAGCTGTCCGGCGGTCTGCGGCGCCGCGTCGAGATCGCCAAGTGCATGCTCGGCAAGCCGGGCCTCGTGCTGCTCGACGAGGCCAGCACCGGCCTCGACCCCGCCGCGCGCGCCGACATGTGGCGGCTGCTACGCTCGCAGCCGGGTCTGACGATCCTGTTCACGACGCACCTGATGGACGAGGCCGCCGAGGCCGATCGCCTGACGCTGCTCGACCAGGGCCGCATCGTCGCCGCCGGCAAGCCGAGCGAGCTGATGCGCGAGGTCGGCGGCCAGGTGCTCGAGATCGAGGCAGCCGACGCGAAGTCGCTCGCCGACGAGCTGCAGCGCGCGTTCGGCATCGCCGGCGAGATCGTCGAGGGCACCGTGCGCCTCGAAGGCGAACGCATCCACGAGCTGGTGCCCAAGGTCATGGAGCGCTGGGGCGGCCGCGTGCAGCGGCTCCAGCTCGCGCACCCGTCGCTGCAGGACGTGTTCCTGCGCAAGACCGGCAAGCGTTTCGTCGTCACCGAGAAGGAGCCGGCGCCCGCGAAGGGTCGCCGCGGGAGGAGGTCGTGATGGGCGCCGTGACCGCTCTCTGGCACCGCGAGATCGTCCGCTTCCTGCGCGACCGCCCGCGGCTCACCGGCTCGCTGCTGCAGCCGATCATCTTCTGGCTGCTGTTCAGCGGCGCGCTGCACGGCTCGTTCAAGCCGAACGGTGTCGACTACGGGCAGTACTTCTTCGTCGGCACGCTGGCGATGATCACGCTGTTCACGGCGATCTTCGCGACCATCACGGTGATCGAGGACCGCAAGGAAGGCTTCCTGCAGGGCGTGCTGGTCTCGCCGGTGCCGCGCGCGGCGATCGCGCTCGGCAAGATCCTCGGCGGCGCGACGCTCGGCCTGATGCTCGCGGTCGTGTTCCTCGTGCTGGCGCCGCTCGCCGGCGTGCCGCTGCAGCTCGGCAACGTGCTGCTCGGCCTCGGCGTGCTCGCGCTGCTGGCGATCGCGGTCACCGGCCTCGGCTTCACGCTCGCGTGGCTGATGGACAGCTCGGCGGGCTACCACGGCATCATGATGGTGTTCCTGATGCCGATGCTGCTGCTGTCGGGCGCGTTCTTCCCGATGCAGGACGCGCACCCGCTGCTCGCCTGGGTGCGGTTCGTCAACCCGATGACCTACGGCGTCGGCGCGCTGCGCCACGCGCTGCAGGGCCCGGTCGAGGGCGTGCCGTCGTTCGCCGTGTGCCTGCTCGGCACGGTCGCGTTCGCCGTCGCGACGTTCGCGCTCGGCACGTTCGTCGTCACGCGCCGCAGCGCGCGCGACGCGGTCTGACCCGTCTCCGCCGCCAGCCACCGAACCCCGCATGCTCGCCGAATTCGACTTCCGCATCCTCGCCGATGTCGACGCGTCGCTGAACGCGTCCGCGTTCGTACTGATCGTCGCGGGCCTGATCGCGATCAAGCGCGGCAACGTCGCGCTGCACAAGGCCCTGATGCTCGCCGCGGTCGCCGTGTCGGCGGTGTTCCTGGTCTGCTACCTGACCTACCACCTCAACGCCGAGCCGGTGAAGTTCGCCGGCGAGGGGTGGATCCGGCCCGTCTACTTCACGCTGCTGATCTCACACATCGTGCTGGCCGCGGTGCAGGTGCCGTTGATCCTGCGTACGGTGTGGCTCGGGCTGAAGGACCGCCGCGCGCAGCACAAGAAGTGGGCGAAGGTGACGACGCCGATCTGGCTCTACGTGTCGGTGACCGGCGTGGTCGTCTACCTGATGCTCTACCACTACTAAGGGGCGAGCGCGCCGCTTTCGCCGTCCTGCGGCGTCGGGCTTCCCCGAAGCGTG
>CAYMRG010000183.1:7782-9343 GCA_964392555.1 uncultured candidatus Brocadiaceae bacterium | reverse complement strand
AGCGCCGACGCCGGCGGCGAAGTAGGCGCGCCGCTACGGCACGACCACGACCACCGGTGCGCGCGCCGCGTCGAGCCACGCCAGCAGCCGCGCGACGTCGGCACGGGCGAGCGCGACGCAGCCCGAGGTCGGTTCGCCGGGCGCCTGCCAGACGTGCAGGAAGATCGCGCTGCCGCGGCCCGGCACGACCGGCGCCGTGTTCCACTCGAGCACGGCGCCGAGTTCGTACTGCCCGTCGCCGCGCCGCATCGCCTCGGCGCTGACCGGGGGCTTGCCGGTGACCCAGTGGTTGTAGTCGGGCGACGTCGCCTCATCGACCCACCCGTCGTCGGCGGTCGCCTGGCGCCAGGCGAGCTTCGTTGCGCCGGTCGGCGCGTAGCCGAAGGCGGTGCCGAGCCGGTGCACGCCGCCGGGCGTGTGGCCGTCGCCTTCGCGCTTCTCGGCGCCGGCGACGATGCCGCTGCGCCCCACCATCGCCGGCAGCGGTGCGATCACCTCGCGCCAGCCGGCGGGCGTGCGCTCGAACGCGGCCACGGTCGCGCGCGAGGAGCCCGCGGCCACGGCGCGCACGACGAGCGCCTGGCCGGACGCGGCGGGAACGGTGGCGAGGTGCGGATCCATCGGCGGTGACGCGGTGCACGCGGCCAGCAGCACCGTCGCGAACAGCACGCGGCGGGCACTCATTCGTAGACGAGCCACAGCGGGCCCGGGAACAGGTAGCTGAGCCCTTCGCGCAGGCGGTCGCGCCAGTTCTCCCAGTTGTGGCCGTCGTTGGCCTCGCGGATCCGCACCTGCATGCCGGTCTCCTGCAGCAGCGGCACCAGCGAGCGGTTGTAGTAGATCAGCGATTCGTAGACGCCGCAGCTGAGGAACACCTGGTCGGCGGGCCGCCCCGGCGCCTTGCGGAACTCGTTGGTGAACTTGACGACCGGATCGAACACCGGCCCGCGGTCGTGGTCGCCGATCTCGGTGAACACGAACGACCCCGACTGCAGCAGCAGCTTGCCGAAGAACCCCGGATGCCGCCACGCGGTCGACAGCGACGCGACCGCGCCGAAGCTCGCGCCCATCACGGCGCGCGCCGACGGCTTCTGCACCAGCGGCAGCAGCGCCTCCATCTGCGGCACCAGGTCCTTGACCAGGAAGTCGGCGTGGCGCGGATCGGCCGCGTACTCGTGCATGCGATCCGGCGACTGCGTCAGCACCGCGATCAGCGGCGGGATCTCGAGCCGATGGATCAGGTTGTCCAACACCGCCTGGAAGCTGGCGAAGCCGAGGTAGTCGAAGCCGTCGTGCACGACCAGCAGCGGATACCGCCGCGTCTCGCGGAAGCGCGCCGGGCGGTAGATCTTGATCGGCCGCCAATCGCCGAACACCGGGCTGTCGACGTGGCGTTCCTCGATCGTGCCCTTGCGCGCCTCGGCGTCCTCGACGGTCCAGTCCGGCGGCGCATAGCCTTCGCCGTAGACGACCGAGTTGGCGCCGAACGGATCGCGCGCGGTGTGCCGGTTCAGCGGGTCGCGGATCAGCGTGCCGCGCCCGAACAGCGTCACGCCGATCT
>CAYMRG010000183.1:0-7772 GCA_964392555.1 uncultured candidatus Brocadiaceae bacterium | reverse complement strand
CAGGCGCACCGCCTCGTCGAGGCCGGACTTGGTGCCGGGCGGCAGATCGATCTGCAGCACCCAGCAGTCGCTGTGGCGCAGGCGGCGGAACGGCAGCGACCCGGGCAGGCCGTGGATCCAGTGGTGCAGCGCGACCTCCTGCGCCTCGCCGACGAACAGGAACGTCACCGAACGACCGGCGACGAACGGGAACTCGGTGACCGCGATCAGCTGCTGGACCGCGCCCGGGCCCTGGTCGACGGCGGTTTCGAGCTGCTGGAGGATGTCGCTCACGCGCCGACCTCCTCCTTGCCGCCGGCTTCGGTCAGCCGCTGCGTGCCGACCTGCGCCCGCAGCCGCCCATCGCGCCATTCGAGCCGCGAGCCGTCGTCGAGCAGCGCGCACAGCGCCGGCGCGAAGCGGCGCGACAGCATCTGCACGCGCAGCGGGTCGTCGCTCTGCAGGCGTCGGCGCGCGTGCGGCAACACCACCAGGTCGGGCACCTGCGCGAAGCCGGCCTCCATGACCTCGGCGTAGGAGCTGCCCTGCGGCGGCGTGTCGTGGAACAGCACGATCCGTTCGCACAGCACCATCGCCCCTGCCGACCACGCGACCACCGGCCGGTCGCCGTAGAGACCGAGCACGTCGAACAGCCGCAGCCGGTGCAGCAGCACCGACACGTGCCCGCCGGCGATCAGGAGGCACGACGCCTCGCGCAGGTGCTTCTGCAGCTCGCGCTTCTCGCGCTGCACGGCGGCGCGTTCGTGCGGCCGCCAGCGCGCCTCGAACTCCCTGTGGATCGCGGCGACGCGCGCCGTGTGCTGCGTGTCGAGCTCGCGGACCATCGCCAGGCACTCGTGGCGCTCGCCCTCGAGCAGGTCGTCGCCGCCGTTGCGCCGCAGCAGCTCGCGGGTCGCGTCCATCAGGCCGCCGAGCCGCAGCCGATACAGCTCCTGCACGGCGCGCAGGCGGTCGTGGCGCACGCGCATCGCCTCGAACAGCTCCTTGTCCTGCTCGAAGATCCGCTCGACGCGCCGCCAGATCGCCAGGTTCACGACCGGGCGCTGGACGTGCTCGTAGAGTTCCTGCTGCTCCTCTTCGCGCTCCTCCCAGCCGGCCGTGACCGCGGCCAACGGGCCGCTGCGCGGGTCCGGCACGAGCGCCTCGACCGCCGGTCGCACGATCGGCACGTGGCGCTGCGGCCCGAGCAGGATCACCGAGGACAGCATGGTCGGGTCTGCTTATCCGAGCCGGGGTTGCGAAGGAAGCGTAACCGTGCGTACGGCGGTGTGGTTCGCGGCGGCCTGCCGCTTCGCCCACCATGCCCCACGCGCCGCGCACCGTCCTCCCCACCGTCGCGGTCGTCGCCGCCCTGCTGCTGGCAGCCGGTGCGTGCAGCAAGCCCGCCGGCGCGGCCGCAACGGCGCCGCACCGAACCGCCCAACTGGAGGTCCGCGGCAGCCCGCTGCTGCAGGGTGCCGGCGGCTGCTACCAGAGCTGGCAGATCGACGGCACCCTGGACGGCTGTGTGACCGCCGAACTGTGGCACATCCACGACGGCGAGGCGACCCTCGCGACCGCGTGCGAGCTGCGGACGGAAGGACCGCCACGACCCGTACACGCCACCCTGCAACTCGCGGTGCTCGATGGGACGCCGTTCGGCGCCAAGAGCGAGCGCCGGCTCGACCTGCGCCTCGGCGTCGCCGAACCGGCAGGGATCACGGTGATCACGCCTGGCCCTGACGTGCTCGTGCCGCTACCCACCGGGCCCACGGCGTGGTCCAGCGGCTCCAGCGCGGACATGTCCTCCGGCAACGGCGCCGACGCGTCGGCGGAGCTGTGGTACGAACTGCATGGCAATCCTGAGCAGTCATCCACGATCACGCCTTGGGAGCTCCAGCTGCAGTTCCTGAAGGAGAACTGCCGCAACGGCGTCCAGTCGTGGAACCTCGTGCTGCACACTTCGCCCGGCGGCGCGTTCGCCGGACCAGACGAGGCCAAGTCGAAGAGGTCGAAGTAGGGCCCCCTGCGCGGATCCGACCGGCCTGCTAGATTCGCCGGCATGGGGAATCCTCGCATCGCTTCGCCCGCCTGCCTGTTGGTGATCGCCAGCCTGCCGCTGCCTGCCCAGGCCTGGCAGACCCTCCAGCCGCGCGCCCGCGGCTCGAGCGCTGCCTGCTACGACCCGGTGCGCGGCGTGACGGTTTGCTTCGGCGGAACGGCCGAGGTCAACAATCCGACCGTGCTCGGCGAAACGTGGGAGTACGACGGCGTCGGTTGGCAGCAACGGACGACGCCGGCCGCGTTGACCGATCGCCAGGACGCCGGCATGGCCTACGACCCGGTGCGCGGTGCCTGCCTGCTGTTCGGCGGCTGGCGCGCCGGCTTCCTGACCCAGACGTGGAGCTGGGACGGTGAGACCTGGCAGCACTTGCAGCCGACCCACACGCCGCCGGGCAACTACGAGCAGCACCTCGCGACCGATTGGATCCGTTCGCGGGTCGTGCTCGTCACCGGCGGCAGCACGTGGGAGTGGGACGGCACCGATTGGCAGCAGGTCGCGGCGACCGCGCCGGGCAGCGCCCCGTTGGCGTGGGACCCGGTCGCGGGTCAGGTGACGGCGTTCACGGGCACGGCGCTGACGCGCTGGAACGGCACGGTCTGGACGCCCGTCCCGAACAGCAGCGGCGTGCCGTCGCGCTACGGCGCCGGTTTCGCCTGCGACACGGTGCGCAACCGCCTGTGCGTGTTCGGTGGCGTGGTCGCGGGCAACTTCGCCAACGACCTGCACGAGTGGAATGGCACGGCCTGGGTGCAGCGACCGACACCGGTCGGCCTGGACGGCCGCTCGTACCCCGGTTGCGTGTTCGACGAAGCTCGCGGCCGCCTCGTCGTGTGGCACGGGGAAAGCTACCCGTCCGACCTCGCCGACACCTGGGAATGGGACGGCAGCGCCTGGCACGAGGCGATCGCGAGCCCGCGGCCGACGTTCCAGTTCAGCCTCGCCAACTCGCCGAACGGCGACCAGGTCCTGCTGTTCTCGAACATCGGCCTGCAGGCGATGACCTACACGCGCACGGCGGGGAGCTGGCTGCGGCGGACGCCAGCCACGTCGCCCGCGACGCACGACGGCGGACTCGCGTTCGATCCGGTGCGCAACGTGTTCCTCTACTTCGGGGGTGCGATCGGCAGCACGGCGCAGGCGACGGCCTTCGATTGGACGAACACGGGCTGGGTGCCGCGCACGGGTCCGCAGCCGCCGGCTCGCTATGGCCACGCCATGGCGCTGGACGTCGCCCGGCAGCGGATCGTGCTGTTCGGTGGTCAGGGTGCGATCCAGTACGCCGACACCTGGGAATGGGATGGGGCCGCGTGGACGGCCATGGCCCCCGCCAACCACCCGACCGCTCGCATCGGCAGCCGCATGACCTTCGATCCGGTGGCGGGCCAGGTGATGCTCTACGGCGGCCTCGAGGGCTACACGTCGCGCGGCGACCTGTGGCACTGGGACGGCTCGAACTGGCTCGCCGACGGCCTCGGCGCACCCGGGCCGCGCCATGAGTTCGTCATGGCGACCGATCCGATGCGCGGCGTGGTCGTGCTCCACGGTGGGAGCCGTTCGAACGCACCGACGACCATCCCCCACCTGACGGATACCTGGCTCTGGGACGGCGCCACGTGGCAGCAGGTCGCCGCGGGCGTGCCAGAGGTCGCGGAGAAGGCGGGCATGGCCTTCGGCGGCCGCGCCATCGTGATGTTCGGCGGCGTGCCGGACGGCGGTTCGGTCAATGGTCCGAGCGGCCAGACCCTGCGCCTGCTCGCCACGGTCGGCAACACCGCGAGCTACGGCACGGCGTGTTCCGGCGCGGTCACCGCACCGACCCTGAGGGCGATCGGTCAGCCGTTCGCCGGCAATCCCTCGTTCGCGCTCGGCGTCAGCGCCGCGGCGCCGGACAGCTTCGTCGTCGTTGCGGCGAGTACGGGCACGGCCCAGATCGCCTACGGCTCGGGCTGCGACCTGTTGCTGCAATCGCCGATCGGCACCGTCGCCGCACCGACCTCGCTCGCGGGCGTGGCGCGCGCCGCAGTCGCCATTCCCGACGCATCCGCCCTGATCGGCGCGGTCTTCGCCTGGCAGGCCTTCGTCGTCGATCCCCAGGGACCGGTGTTCGGTCTGTCGTGGAGCCAGGGACTGACGACGCAGCTCGGCGGGTGAGTCGCCCGCGGCCCGCTCACGCCGGAACGCTCACGCCAGGTCGCTGTCGCCGAGCGTGAACCACCACGCCTCGGCGAGGAACTCCGGGGTGATCGCCTGCTGGCAGATGTTGTGGATCAAGCGCCGCTGCAGCCAGTTGGCCGACGGCACGACCGCGAAGCCGCGCTGGCGCAGCAGCGCGAACTCCGCCGACCAGCCGGGGAACACCGTCATCAGCCGCTGCCTGCCCTGCTCGTGCTGGCGCTGCACCGCGGCGGCGAGCAGCGCGTCGGCGGCCTCGACGTCGCGTTCGGGCACGAGCCAGTCGGCGATCGTCGCGGCGTCGGGCGCGAGGCCGGAGCCGGGCTTCAGCACCATCACGCCGACCAGTCGCCCGGCGCGGCGCGCGGTCCACAGCTCGTAGTCGGCGCGCTGCGGGTTCTCGACGTAGCGCCAGTGCAGGTAGCGGAAGTCGCGGCGCAGCAGGCAGCGCTTGTCGGCGCGCGCGGCGTCGTAGAGGCCGCCGACGTCGGGCGGCACGGCGTCGACCTTCGCGACCTCGACGCCGCGCGGCGCCGGCAGCGGCGGTGCGCTGCGGTCGCGGATCAGGTAGTCGATCGCGCCGAGCAACACGTACTTGAGGTAGCGCTGGCCGATGCGGAACGCGGCGTCGACCGGGAAGCCGTAGAACAGCGCGTCGCCGATCGCGATGCTGTGCGCCCAGAACGGCAGGCAGGTCTCGACGAACAGGCTCTTCGCCTTCAGGCCCTGCCGCCACTCCGGGTGCGTCATCGAATCGACGCAGTGCACGAACCGCTGGCCGCCCCACGGCGTGTCGTAGAGGAACGGCATGCCGGCGTACTGCGACGCGATCGTGCCGTCGTCGGCGACCGCCAGCGAGATGCGGTGGCCGATCGGATTCTGCAGGTAGGCCCACTGCCACTGCGCCAGCGAGCGATCGACGTAGTCGGGCCCGCACACCTCGCGGAAGACACGGTTGAACGTCGCCAGGATCGCGTGTTCGTCGCCCGGGCGGTACGGACGGATCGTGACGCCGTCGGTCATGCGAGGCGGCGGCAGAACTCGGTCACGAGCGCGGTCAGCGTCGCGGCCGCGGCCTTGCCGGCGGCGACGACCTCGTCGTGCGACAGCACCTGGTCGCCGAGGCCGGCGGCCAGGTTGGTGACCAGCGACAGGCCCGCGACCCGGGCGCCCATCGCGTTCAGCGCGATCGCCTCGTGCACCGTGCTCATGCCCACCGCATCGGCACCGAGCGTCTGCAACATGCGCACTTCGGCAGGCGTCTCGTAGGACGGGCCGAGCAGGCCCGCGTAGACGCCGCGCCGCAGCCGCGCGCCACACTGCTCGAGCAGGCCGCGCAGCGCCGGCGCGTAGACGCGCGTCTGGTCGGGGAAGCGCGGGCCGAACGCCGGCTCGTGCGGGCCGATCAGCGGCGAACGCCCGGTCAGGTTCAGGTGGTCGACCAGCAGCATCAGGTCGCCGGCCGACAGGTCGTCGGCGATGCCGCCGGCGGCGTTGGTCAGCAGGAAGTCGGGCACGCCGCAGACGCGCAGCGTGCGCACCGCGCGCACGACCTCGGCCGGCTGCCAGCCCTCGTAGAGGTGGACGCGCCCGGACAGGCACGCGACCGGCGTGCCGGCGACCGTACCGACGACCAGCGCGCCGCCGTGCCCTTCGACGTGCGGCACCGGCCAGCCCGGGATCTCGGCGAACGGCACCGACACCGCGTCCTCGACCTGGCGCGCGAAGTCCTTGAGGCCGCTGCCGAGCACCAGGCCGAGCCGCAGCGACGTGACCCGCATCGGTCCGAGCCGTTCGCGCAGCGCCGCCGCCGCACGCTGGACGACCTCGGCCTCGCCGTGCGGGGCGGCGGTCACGACAGCCCTCCGTCGTCCGCCAGCACGCCGGCGACGCAGGCGGTCATGCAGGTCGCGATCGCCCCGCCGAACATCGCGCGCAGGCCGAGCTTCGCCAGGTCGCCGCGCCGCTCGGGCGCCATCGCGCCGAGGCCGCCGATCTGGATCGCGACGCTGCCGAGGTTGGCGAAGCCGCACAGCGCGAAGCTCGCGATCATGCGTGTGCGCGGCGACACCGTGCCGGCCTTCACCATCGCGCCGAGGTCGCTGTAGGCGACCAGCTCGGTCGCGACGATCTTGGTGCCGAGCAACTGCGACAGCGTCGTGATCTCCTCCGACGGCACGCCCATCACGGCCGCGATCGGCCAGAACAACACGCCGAGGATCGACTGGACGCTGAGGCCCCCGGGCAGCAGGCTCAGCGTCCAGTTGATCACCGCGACCAGACCGAGGAATGCGATCAGCATCGCGCCGACGTTGAGCGCGAGCTGCAGACCGTCCGACGCGCCGCCGGCCGCGGCCTCGATGACGTTGCCGTAGTTGCCCTTCTCGATGCGTTCGACGCGGCCCAGCGTCTCGCTGCGCTCGGTCTCCGGCCACAGCATCTTGCTGCAGATCAGACCGGCCGGCACCGCCATCACGCTCGCGACCATCAGGTGGCCCGCTGCGATGTTGAAGCTGACGTAGAGCACGAACACGCCGCCGGCGATCGTCGCGAAGCCGCCGACCATGATCGCGTGCAGCTCGCTCAGCGTCATCCGCGCGAGGAACGGCCGCACCAGCAGCGGCGCCTCGGTCTGGCCGACGAACACGTTGGCGCAGGCCGACAGCGACTCGCTGCCCGACGTGCCGAGCACGCGCACCATCACCCACGCCATGCCGCGCACGATCACCTGCATGAGGCCGACGTGGTAGAGCACCGCCATGAAGCTGCTGAAGAAGATCAGCGTCGGCAGCACCATGAACGCGAACACGAAGCCACCGGTCTTGCCGGTGTCGAGCATCGGCCCGAACACGAACCGGCTGCCGTCCTTCGCCTTGTCGAGAAATCGCTCGATGCCGTCGCCGAACGCACGCAACGCCGCGTTGCCGCCACTCCAATAGAGGAACGTGAAGCCGAGCACGGCCTGCATCACGAGGCCGACGCCGACCAGCCGCCACGAGATGGCGCGGCGGTTCTTCGAGAAGGCGAAACAGATCGCCAGCATCACGGCGATGCCGCAGAGGGACACGAGGCGCAACATGGCCGGCGGATGCTAGCCCGGACCCGGTCCCGGAACATCCTTCGCCGGGCGCCAGTTGCGCACGTAGGCGAGGCAGCGGGCGGCGCGGGCGGCCACGTCGGGTCGCCATCCGCCTTCGGCGTAGCGACGGATCTGGTCGACGTAGCCAGGACCGACGCGAGCGGCTCGACGTGGCACGATGTCCTGGCGGATGACTTTCCTCGTCGGGCGGCACGCCAGCCGGATCACGTCTGCCTTCGGGTCGAGCACACCCTCCACATCCTCGGGGATCGATCGCGGTGGCACACCGAGCCAGAGCGCAGCCGCCTCCCGATCCGCGAGCAACCACGCTTCGATGGCACGGATGGCGATGCGCAAGAATCCAGGAGCCGCGGCCACCTGCAGCCTGGCTCGCACCCGCGGGGCACAGCTCTCGCGATCGAGGTCGCGCAGCACGAGCCAGCGCTGATGCGCCGCCGCAGCGCGGATTCCCGGCAG
>CAYMRG010000182.1:0-9352 GCA_964392555.1 uncultured candidatus Brocadiaceae bacterium | reverse complement strand
GGCTTCGATCACCTCGTCGTCGCGCTTGCTGCCGCCCGGCTGGATCACCGCGGTGGCGCCGGCCTGCGCGCAGACCTGCAGGCCGTCGGCGAACGGGAAGAACGCGTCGCTCGCGACGACCGCGCCGCGCGTGCGGCCGCCGGCCTTGTCGACCGCGATCTTCGCCGAGTCGACGCGGCTCATCTGGCCGGCGCCGACGCCGACCGTGTAGCACGCGCCGTCCTCGGCCGTCGCCGCGAACACGATCGCGTTCGACTTGACGTGCTTGCAGACGAGCCACGCGAAATCGAGCGTGCGCAGTTCCGCGTCGGTCGGCGCACGCTTGGTCGCGACGTCACGGCGCGGCTTCTCGGCCGGCACGTCGGCGGTCTGCAGCAGGAAGCCACCCTGGATCTGGCGCGCGACGAAGCGGTTGCGCACGCAGCGATCCGGCATGCCGCCGAGCTCGAGCACGCGCACGTTGGTGCCCCACTTGGCCTTGCCGAGCGCGGTGACGGCGGCGGGCTCGACGTGCGGCGCGACGATCACCTCGAGGAACGTGCCGCTGGCGACGATCGCCTCGGCGGTCGCTGCGTCGAACGTGCGGTTGGTCGCGAGGATGCCGCCGTAGGCCGAAACCGGATCGCCGGACAGCGCCAGCTCGAACGCGCGCGGCAGCGTGCCCGCGATCGCGGTGCCGCACGGGTTGTTGTGCTTCACCAGCACGCAGCAGGTGGCGTCGAACTCGAGCGCGAGCCCGAGCGCCGCGTCGGCGTCGAGGATGTTGTTGTAGCTGAGTTCCTTGCCGCCGAGCTGCCGCGCGTTGGCGAGGCTCGCCGTGCCTTCGTCGACGGTGTAGAAGGCCGCTTCCTGGTGCGGGTTCTCGCCGTAGCGCAGGTCGTGCAGCTTGTCGCCCGAGAACGCCGCCCGCTGCGGGAAGAACGCTTCGCCCGGTGCCGCGCGCCGCTCGCAGTCGAACCACTGCGAGATCGCCGCGTCGTAGGCCGCGGTGTGGGCGAACGCCTTGGCCGCGAGCCGGCGCAACAGGTTGGCCGGCAGCTTGCCGCCGTTCTCGGCGAGCGAACGCAGCACGAGCTGGTAGTCGGCGGGCTCGACGACGACGGCGACGCTGGCGTGGTTCTTGGCCGCGCTGCGGATCATCGCCGGACCGCCGATGTCGATCTGTTCGATGACCTCCTGCCGCGAGATGCCGGGGCGCCGCAGCGTCTCGCGGAACTTGTAGAGGTTGACGCACAGCAGGTCGATCGCGTCGATGCCGTGCTCCTGCATGGCGGCGAGATGCGACGGCTCGTCGCGGCGACCGAGCAGACCGCCGTGGACCTTCGGATGCAGGGTCTTGAGCCGGCCATCCATCAGCTCGGGAAACCCCGTGTAGTCCGCGACCTCGGTGACGGGCACGCCGGCCGCGGCGAGCACCTGGCGCGTGCCACCGGTGGACAGCAGGCTGAATCCGGCATCGACCAAGCCCTTGCCGAACTCGACGATCCCCGTCTTGTCCGTCACCGACAGCAGCGCGCGTCTCATTTCTTCGCCTCGTCCTTCCTCTGCTTGAGCCAGCCCTCGATGAACGGATCGAGGTCGCCATCGAGCACGCCGTGGACGTCGGAGGTCTCGACGTCGGTGCGCAGATCCTTGCACATCTGGTAGGGCTGCAGCACGTAGCTGCGGATCTGGTTGCCCCAGCTGATCGAACCGCGGTCGCCGTAGAACTTCGCCAGCTCCGCCTCGCGCTTGGCGAGTTCGAGCTGGTAGAGCTTCGACCGCAGCGTGCGCATCGCCGAGTCGCGGTTCTTGTGCTGGCTGCGTTCGGCCTGGCACGCGACGACGATGCCGGTCGGGATGTGCGTGATGCGGATCGCCGACTCGGTCTTGTTGACGTGCTGGCCGCCGGCGCCCGAGCTGCGGAACGTGTCGACCTTGAGGTCTTCCTTGCGGATCTCGATGTTGACGTTGTCGTCGAGCTCGGGGACCACTTCGACCGACGAGAACGAGGTCTGCCGGCGCGCCTGGCCATCGAACGGCGAGATGCGTACCAGCCGGTGCACACCCTGCTCGGCCTTCATGCGGCCGTAGGCGTAGGGGCCCTTGATCACGATCGTCGCGCTCTTGATGCCCGCTTCCTCGGCCTTCTGGAAGTCGGTCTCCTCGACCTCGTAGTCGTGCTTGCTGGCCCACTTGATGTACATGCGCAGCATCATCTCGGCCCAGTCCGAGGCGTCGACGCCGCCGGCGCCGGCCTGCAGCGTCACGATCGCGTTCTTCGCATCGTGCTCGCCGCCGAGCATGAGCTGGAACTCGAGCTGGTCGAGGCGCTCGTTGATCTTCCGCTCGATCTCGACGAGGTCGGCTTCGACGGCCGTCGGATCGTCCTCACCGAGTTCGAGGAAGGTGCGACCGTCCTCGATGAGCCGCGCCAGGCCGTCGATCGGTTCGACGACCCCCGTGCACATCTTCTTCTTGAGCACGATCGGCTGCGCGCGTTCGGGTTCGTCCCAGAACCCGGGCTGCGTCATCTGGTGCTCGATGTCGGCTAGTTCGCGGTGGCGGCGAAGGTAGTCAAAGACTCACCTTGATCGATTCGACCCGGCGCTCGGCAGCCAACAGCTCGTCACGGTGCTCGTTCAGACCCATGGGGCGAACGATCTGAGCGCCGGGCGCGGCGGATTTCCAGGTTCATCGGCGGCCACTTTTCGAGCGAGCTCGCTGCGTCGAACTCGCGAAAGTGGACCCCGCGGCGGGCACTGCAGGCAAAGGATCGAAGTCGGCGAATCATGGCCCACCGCGGGTTCCGTGTTCGCTTTCCGCGTTGCCGCGGCAGTCCATTGTCGGCGGGGTGCGCCCTCGCATAAGTGTGGTGTTGCAAGGCACGAGCGGCGATCGCCGGCTCGATGCGAGAGGCTTCCGATCGCACCGCCGCATCGACGACGGCGCGGGCACCTCAGAAAAACCCGCAGCCCCACGGAACGGCTCGCAGTGGGACGGGCGTGGCCAACTCACTCCGCCCTGTGGGCAAACCCCGCACTCGGCGCGGTCGCACGTTCCTGCCGGTGGCGAGGCGGTTACAGCGCGCCGATCACCAACGCCAGGGCATTGCTGCTGCTGACCGAGACGAGGGCGAACTGCAGGTCGAACTCGAGTGGCACCGACTGCTGGAAGAACTGGCCACCGACCAGCGATGGGCTGTTCGGCAGCACCAACGCCGAGGTCGCGGTGCCGTTCGGGCCGCTGGGCAGCAGATCGATGACGTCGAACGAGCTGAGCAGCGAGCACCCAGGTTGGCCTTGCGGCAATACCGCCGCCAGTGGCACCGACAGTTGGGAGAAGCCGGTGAGGCCGAGGCACAACGAGACCGGCGCGATCCCGGTCGTCGTCGTGCGGAACGTCGAGCCGATCCACGGCAGCGTGTCGGTGGTGATCGCCAGCGGCCCCGCCGAGCTGTTGCAACCGGCGCCGTAGGGCGTCGCCGTGGCGGCGCACGTCGTCGACAGGCGTCCCAGTTGGAACGAGACCGTGTTGCCGACGGTGTCGAAGTAGCCGCCGAGGACCACGTCGCCGTTGGCGCGCAAGGCCAGGGCCCGCACATCGATCGACTTCGAGTAGTCGGGAACGTCGAGGGCGACGCCGACGCTGCTCCAGGTCGTCCCGTTCCAGCGCGATAGGCCCGCATCGTGCGATGCAGAAGGCTGGTGGAAACCGCGCCCCGCCAGCAGGTCGCCGTTCGACAAGGCGATGACCGTGCGCGGCGGGGTGTTGTCGGTCCAGCCCGTGACCCCCATCGTCCCCCATGCCCCGTTCCAACGTGCGCAGCGGTTCACGGTCACGCCGCCGGCGCTCGTGAAGGACCCCACCGCGACGGCCTCGCCACCCGCCAACTGCGTGAGCCCGAGCACGACGCCGTTCGCCATGCCGCTGCCGAGCGGCGACCACGCGCTGCCGTCCCACTGGGCGATGCGGTTGGCGAGGACACCACCGGCGATCGTGAATGCGCCGCCGGCGATCAGAGTGCCGTTCGGTCGCACCAGCAGAGCGTGGACGTCACCGAACACGCCGAAGCCGAGCGGCGACCAGGCGCTGCCGTCCCAGCGGGCGACGCGGGAACAGGGCACGCTGCCCGAGAAGGTGAACTTGCCGCCGGCGTAGAGGTCGCCGTTTGGCGCCTGGGCGAGTGCCAGCACCTGACCGTTGAGACCGTTGCCGAGCGGCGACCACGCGCCGCCGTCCCAGCGCGCGATGTTCGACGCCGGGACGCCGCCCGCCGTCGTGAACAGGCCGCCGGCCACGATCTGGCCGTTCGCCAGCGTCAGCAGCGTATCCACGCTGGTGCCGACGATGCCGGTGCCGAGCGGTTGCAGCGACGTGCCGTTCCAGCGCGCGACCAGACCGAGGCTCGCGACGCCGTCGGTGGTGAACGTGCCGCCGACGACCATGTCGTCCGCGATCGTGGTCAAGGCGTTGACCTGGCCGTCGAGCCCGGCTGCGGTCACGTCGGTCCAGGCGGTCCCCGAGTAGCGCAGCAGCGACGCGTTGCCCCAGGCAGCGCGCAGGGCGTAGTACTGGCTGCCGAAGCGGCGGATCGTGGACAGGTATGCGTCGCCAAACGCGGTCCACGTCGGGGTGCCACCGGTGATCGGTGTCGCGTAGCGCATCACGGGTGCAGACCCGGAGAGGGACTGCAGCGTCGCCGCGACCACCTCACTGGTCAGGCCCGTGTTGCGGGCCGCCAGCGCCGTGCAAGGCAGCGCCAGGCCGGCGCCCAGGGGAGACCAGGGGAAGGTCGCGCCCCCGGAGGTCGCCGCGATGTTCGCAGCCGGGGTGCCGCCGATCGCCGCGAACTGGCCGCCCACGTACAGCGTGTCGGGGACGCCGACGGCGAGGGATGACCGCACGGCGAGTTCGCTGATCACGTTCCACGCGCCGACGTCGGTGAGGATCGAAGGCAACCACGCGCTGCCGTTCCACCGCTCCAACACCCCCCGGTCCAAACCCGTGTTCATCCCGGCGACACACAGCATCCCCTGGTAGGAGACGATCGACTGGAGGATGCCGACCGTGGGTGGTGCCGGCAGCGTCGTCCAGGTGACCCCGTTCCACACGTGGATGGCGAACTGGTTGAGGAAGGTCGGCAAGGTGACGGCGACCAGGTTGCCGTTCCAGACGGCGAGGCGGCCGACCAGATCAGGGAACGGCTGGCCGATCGGCTGCCACGAACTTCCGTCCCATGCCTGCACGGGGTGGATTCCCGAACCGTTCGCGCCGGCTGCGATCAGTTGCCCGTTCCAGACCAGCAGGTCCTCGACGAAGTTGGCGAGGGGGCCGAGGCCACCCAGGGTGCTCCACACGCTTCCGTCCCAGGCGACGAGGGTGGCGCCGGACGCATCCCCGGCCACGAGGTCTTGACCGCCGACGACCAGCACCTGCGGCATGGGGCCGGCTCCGTCGGGATCCCAGGCCGAGCTACACAGGGCGAGGCCAGTCAGCTGCGGCTGCGGCAGTCCGGGAGCAGGTTGCAGGGAACACTGCGCCCGTGAGACACCGGCGAGCGCGGTCAGGAGCACGGCGGGCAGCGAAAGTCTGACGGCGACCGGTTGGTTGAGCATGGCGCGCGGGGAAACGTCGCCTGCCTCCGGCCGTGACGCCGGGGGTCACGAATGTGCCGGGCGCCGCCCTCTGACCGGAACGTCTCAGGGCCTGAGAGAGAATCCTCTCGAAGGCTCTGCGCGGCCGCGTAGGCGGCCGCCAATTGGCACTCTGATCTACTACTCCCGCGTTTCCTCGCGTGGCGAGCGGATTCGCCTTCGGCGAGCGGGAGTAGTAGTAAGGACGCGCTGAGAGGCCGTATCGTGATTTCCTCTCGGCCTCTCAGCCGAGGCCGAAGCGGCGCTGCAGGTCGCTGAGGAACCGCTGCCAGCCTTCGATCGCGGCCGCGGTGTTGACGCGGATGGCGACGTCGCGCTCGAACGTCTCGGCGAGCATCTCGAGCAGCGCGCAGCGCCGATCGTCGGGCAGCGGCAGCGCGAGGATGCGTTCGGCGATCGGTCGAACCGCGGTCAGGAACCGAGGATCTTCATTGCGATGACGGCTGGAGAGTTCGGCGATGAGGGAATCGACGCGAGCGACCATGAGGACGGGTTTCCTTGGCCGCCACGACAAGCGCATTGGCCGCCGAAGGCTACCTCATGAACTTGCGCCGGGACGTAGTCGCCCGACGCGCTCGGTCAGATCGCCCGATGACACGGGGTCCCTTCGGGCGAGATTCCTCAGGAGCCGAACGGGAATCGGCTCCTGCGAACGCGCCGCACTTGGCGGATGGCCGGCGGACCAGCCGGCGGGGACAAACCGGCGGAACAAGCCGGCGGGGTTCAGATCGTCGCCGAGCTGGAGCCCAGCATCCGCTTGCGGGCGACCGCCTCGGACGACTTGTAGCTCTTGAGCTTGTTGTAGAGAGTCTTGGTGTCGATGCCGAGAATGCGCGCAGCCTGGGTCTTGTTGCCGCCGGTCGAGGCGAGGACACGCTGGATGTGGCGCTTCTCGACTTCGGCCAGTGGCAGTTTGAGGGTCTCGTCGATCGTGTTCTCGGCGACGAGGCGCTGCAGCGCTCGGGAAGGTTCGACGAGCATCATGTCGAAGTCCGCGCCTTCGATTCGGCCGCGAAGTTCGTCGACGGAGGAACACACAGTGACCATGCAACCCCATTCGGCGGTTGCTTTGGCGAGGGCGGCGGCAGCCGGATCCTGGTTGGAGTAAAGGAGGAGACGCTTGCCGAGGGTCATGACTTGGGTGCGAAGCCGGCCGGAGAGGGGTCCGCGCCGGAATGGATGGCTGGGAGATGCGGGGGGTGCGAGCTGTGTGTCTGCTACGGCAAGTCGCCCTTGCCGCGAGATTCCTGCCGACTTTTCCCAAGATCGAGCAAGGAGGCGGAAGATTACCCACATCCCGTCAGCGGGCTTCGCTACCGATCCCAGCTCTTGCTCTGCAGCGAAACGTAGCCCTGCCCCGTCGAAAGGGCGATCTTGACCCGACCGGTCGGGCCATGGCGGCCAACCGCCGCGGCGTGGAACCCACTCGACTCGACGGGAATCCCGAACGACGTGCCGACCCGCCCCGTCTCCGAACGCGCATCCAGCTCGAAGTCGGTGTCCGAGGGCACGTAACACTGGATGGTGCCCTCACCGGTCGACAGCCGCAGTTGCGTGCCCGGCTGGCGGCAGAACACCTGCATGTCGCCGACCCCGGCCCGCACGTCGAGGTCACCGATGTGGTTGTTGACGATGACGTTGCCGCGCCCGGTCCGGGCGCGGATCGAACTCTGGCAGCGCTCGAACCGCAGGTCGCCGCGGCGGGTCTCGATCGCCACGGCTCCGGTCCGGTTGGCCGTGGTGAAGTGGCCGCTGCCGGCGATCCGCACGTCCAGCGCCAGGGCGGCCGGCAGGCGCAAACCCAGTTCGAGTCCGAACACCCCGATCTGGCCCTCCGCGGGGTGTGGGAAGCGCACGATCAGGGTCTTGGGATCGGCCGGATCCAAGGCGGACGACACCTCCAGGGGGATCCGCTCCAGTGCAGCCAGTTCCTCGGCGGTGTCCCCCGCCCGGCGCACACCGCCGGCGAAGGTCAGGTTGGCAGCTTCCTGGATGTCGATGCCGACGGTGCCTTCCTGCACCTCGATGCGGACCCGCTCGACGCCAGGAGGGATCGCTACCTCACCGCGGAACTCGGCGACCGAGCGGTGGCCGAGGCTGCAGCCGGCAACGACCAGCGCCAGGACGACGGCTGCCGCGGCGGCACGCGACCGCGCGCCGAGGAGAACGAAGGGGGGCGACTGGGGCATCCTGGCTGGTGAACCGGCCCGCGCGGCCGGTCTTTCGACCTGGCCCGGATTTCTCGCCACCACTTGGTGAGCAGTCCGGGCTTGGCCCCATGTTCGCAGACTGTCGCGCTGCGCGACAGGGGAACCGGCCCATGACATGGGGCGCCGGCCGGGGCATCCTGGCGGGAGACCAACCAGTCGAAGCGGCCGGTTTTTCGACCGATAGGAGTTTCGCCGGCCGGTTCCCGTCGTGCCCGAGCCCTCTCGAACTCCGCCGTCCGTGCGCCGGGGTCCGAGGGTTCGATCCGACGGTTCCAGCCTCATGCGCCAGATGACGGTTTCCCAGGACGGCCAACCGGACGCCGTGACGATGGTCGCGTACCATCGCGCGCTGTCGGAGCATGCCGACAGCCTGAAGTCGTACGCCGCGCGCCTGCTCGGCGACCCGATCGCTGCCGAGGACGTCGCCCAAGACGCCTTCCTCGCGCTGTATCGACACCTCAACCAGGTGCCGACGACCGCCTTCCGCCCGTGGCTGTTCCGCGTCGCGCGCAACCTCTGCCTCGACCAGCTGCGGCGCCGCAAGTTCAAGATGACGCTGTTCCGCGACCTGGCGAAAGACGACGAGCAGCCGTTCACGCCGAGCGACACCGACAGCGCGCGCCCCGACCAGGTCGCCGAGACCCGTGAAGCGAATGCGGCGATCGAGAAGGCGATCGGCGAATTGCCCACCAAGTTCCGGGAGGCCTTCCTGCTCTGCGAAGTCGAAGGGCTCAGCTACGAGGACGCGGCCGTCGTGATGGGCTGTCCGGTCAAGACGGTCTCGACCAGGCTGTTCCGCGCCCGCCAGCGATTCCACTCACTGGTGAGCCGAGTGATCAAGGTTTGAAGCCGATGAACTGCAAGACCTGCAACCACGAACTCTCGCTCTGCCTCGACGGTCGCCTGCCGTCGGGTCGCCGAGCGTTGGTGATGGAGCACGTCGCGGCGTGTGCCGCGTGCGACGCGGCGTGGACGGCGATGCAGGGCGTGCAACGCCTGACGCTGCAGCTGCCGCCGGTGCGCGTCAGCGATGGCTTCCGCGAGCAGCTCTGGCAGCGCATCCAGGCCGGCGAAGGCACGCCGGAGGCGGTGTTCCACGAGCCGATCGCCTGGCGGACCAAGATCCGCTACACGTTGACCGGTGCGGTCGCGGCCGCCGCCGCACTGCTGGTCGTGACCGTGTGGAGCCGCAGTGGCCACGAGGCGGCGGTCGCGCCGCACGTCGAGCAGGCCCGCAGTGAACAGGTGCGCAGTGAACGCCCGCTCGCGAGCGAGATCGCGCCGGCCCGCTTGACGCCGCGCGCGACCGTCGTCGACACGAACCCCCTGTTCGCCGCCGGCCAGCGGCTGACGACCGATCTGGTTGCGGTCGAGGCCGCCAAGCAGCTCGAGCAGCGCCACGCGGCCGCCAACGGCGTGCTCGCGGCCCTCGACAAGGGCCTCGTCGATCCGACCGCCGGCGTCCGGCAGGTGCGCGACAACGCCAACGAGTTCCGGGCGATCGGC
>CAYMRG010000181.1:0-9448 GCA_964392555.1 uncultured candidatus Brocadiaceae bacterium | reverse complement strand
CACGGTCGGCTCGCCGCGGCGCAGCGCCGGCAGCAGGCCGAGCGCGTGGCTCTCGGGCAGCACCAGCGGCACGCCGTGCCACAGCGCGGGCACCAGCAGGCTGCCGACGCCGTAGCTGAACGACATCGGCACGGCGGCGCAGAGCCGGTCGCGCACCGTGATGCCCATGGTCCGCATCAGGCCATCGCCGTCGGCGACAAGTTGTGCCGACGAGACGCCGATCGCGCGCGGCACCGCGGTCGAACCCGACGTCAGCTTGATCGCCGCGAAGCCACCGGCCGGCTGGCCCGCGACAGCGTCGCCGCCGTCGAGCCCTTCGCCGCGCGGCTCGGGTTCGTCGACCAGCAGCGCGCTCGCACCGCACGACCGCGCCAGGTCGCGCCGCGGCGCCAGCGGATCGGCGGCGTCCAGCAGCACGGCGCACCCGCCGCGCTGCCACACCGCCAGCACCGCGGCCAGGAACTGCCAGCCGTCGCGCACCGACACGGCGACGCGCGCCTCGTCGGGCACCGCGGCGAGCCGTTCGCGCCAAGCTGCCGCGGTCGCCGCGAGCGCGGCGCGATCGCGGCTGCCGGCCGCGGTCCACGCCACCGGCGCTGCGGGATCGGCGCGCAGGAGGGCGGCGAAGGCTTCGGCGACCGGCGTCTGCATCGGGGAGAAGAAGGCCGCGAAGCCTACGTCCTCTGACCGATGCGGCAAAGCGCGTCGAGCGTCGCGCCGCAGAATCCTGCCGCCGCGTCGTTTCCGGTGTCGACGGCGACCGCTAGACTGCGCGCGATGACCAAGCAGGTGACCGTCGGCGAGCTGAAGGCGATGATCATCCGGAAGCTCAACATCAAGAGCGTGACCGCCGAAGCGCTCGGTGACGACGATCCGCTGTTCGGACCGACCGGCCTGGGCCTCGATTCGGTCGACGCGCTCGAGCTGGTGCTGGCGATCGAGAGCGAATACGGCATCCAGATCCAGGACGCGGAGGTCGGCAAGGAAGCATTCGCGTCGGCGCGCGTGCTGGGCACGTTCCTCAATGCACGGCTGGCCGGCCTCAACGCGCGGCTCGCCGGCGCGCCGGCGCCGAGCGACGGCGCCCGGGAAGCGAGCGCGTGACGGCGCGCGTCGTCGTCACCGGCCTCGGCGCGATCTGCGGCCTCGGTGCCGGGGTCGACGAGCTGTGGCACGGCGCGCTCGCCGGCCGCGCGGCGATCGGGCCGCTGCACCTGTTCGCGACCGGCGGCCACCGCACCGCGATCGCCAGCGAAGTGCCTGCGACGGCGCCGCGGGTGCAGCCGCGCGGCTGGTCGCGCGCCGAGTCGTTCGGCGGCACCGCGACGCGCGAGGCGATCGCCGGCATCGCGCCGGAACGGCTCCGGTCGCGGCGCGCGGGCGTGTTCTTCGGCAGCAGCACCGGCGCGCTGTTCGAGGCCGAGCGCTTCCTCGCCGACCTGCTGCAGCATCGCGAAGGCGACCTGCGGCCGCTCGCCGCGCAGCAGAACGACGGTCCCGGCACCACGGTCGCGCGGCTGTGCGGCGTGCGCGGGCCGGTCGTCACGTTCTCGACCGCGTCCACGTCGGCCAACGTCGCGCTCGGCGCGGCGCTCGACGCGCTGCGCTCCGGCGAGTGCGACGTCGCGGTCGCCGGCGGCGCCGACGAGCTGTGCGAGACGACCTACGCGGGCTTCAACAGCCTGCGCGCGGTCGCGGCACAGCCGACCCGGCCGTTCCGCGCGGCGCGCAACGGCCTGACGATGGGCGAAGGTGCGGGCGTGCTGCTGCTCGAGACCGAGTCCCACGCGCTCGCCCGCGGCGCGACGATCCTCGCCGAGCTGGTCGGCGCGGGGCGTTCGTGCGACGCGCACCACGTCTCCGCGCCCGAACCCGACGGGCTCGGCGCCGCCGCGGCGATCCACCAGGCGCTGCGCGACGCGGCGCTCGCGCCCGAGGACGTGACGTTCGTCAACGCGCACGGCACCGGCACACCGCACAACGACGACGCCGAGAGCAGGGCGCTGCACGCGGTGTTCGGCGTACGCGCGGCGATCGTGCCGGTCACCTCGACCAAGAGCCTCGTCGGTCACCTGCTCGGCGCTGCCGGCGGCATCGAGGCCGTGCTGACCGCGCTGTCGATCGTCCACCGCGTGCTGCCGCCGACCGCCGGCGACGAGCCGATCGACCCGGCGCTCGGCCTCGACGTCGTGCTCGGCGCGCCGCGCGCGCTGCCCGAGCACAACGTCGGCCTGTCGACCAACCTCGCGTTCGGCGGCAACAATGCGGTCGTGCTGCTGCGGAGCTGGCGGCCGTGAACGCGCGCGACGTCGTCGTCACCGGGCTCGGCTGCCTCGGCGCGTTCGGTCTCGGCCCCGACGCGCTGGCCGCGGCGCTGGCGCGCGGCGAAGCGCTCGGTTCGCCGATCGACCGCAGCGCCGGCTACCACCGGGCGAACGGCGCGACCCGCGTCGCCGCCTGCGGCCCCCTCGACCTGTCGCCATGGCTGTCGCCGCAGGCCGCGCGGCGCATGAGCGACCTGTCGCAGTACGCGATCGCGGCGGCGCGCATGGCGCTCGGCGACGCAGGCCTCGGCGATCGCCTCGAGCAGGTCCGCGGTGGGCGCACGGCGATCGCGATCGCGACCGCGTTCGGCCCGGGCGGCTTCACCGAGCAGCTCGCGCGGACGATCCTCGAGAAGGGCGGCAAGTTCGCGTCGCCGTTCCTGTTCACGGATTGCGTCGCCAACGCCGCGGCCGGCCAGGTCGCGATCGACCTCGGCGCGCGCGGCGCCAACCTGACGATCTGCCAGCGCGAGGCCGGCCCGCTGCTGGCGCTGGCGCAGGGCGCCGACGAGATCGCGCGCGACCGCGCCGACCTCTGCCTCGCCGGGGCCGTCGACGAGATGCGCTCGCTGTCGCATGCGATCCTCGACCGCTTCCGCGCGCTGGCGCGTCCCGGTGCACGGGCTGAGCTGCCGCGGCCGTTCGACACCGCTCGCGACGGCTGCCTCGCCGGCGAAGGCGCGGCCCTGTTCGCGCTCGAATCCGCCCGGTCGGCCGCCGCCCGCGGCGCCCGGCTGCTCGCGCGCGTCGGCCCGACCGTGCGCGCGTTCGACCCGACCGCGAGCCGCGCCGGCTTCGGCCGTGACGCCGAGGGCCTCGCTGCGGCGCTCGTCGAAGGTTTCGGCGAGCGACTGCGCGACGTCGACGTCGTCGTCAGCACCGCGTCGGGCGCCAAGACCGGCGACGCGCTCGAAGCGGCGATCCTGCGCCGCGCGTTCCCCCACCGCATGCCCGCGGTGGTCGCGCCGAAGGCCGTGCACGGCGAGTACGGCGGCGGCACGCTCGCGACCGCCCTGCTGCTGCTGCGCGACGACGGTCTCGAGATCGCCGCGCCGCGCGCCTGCACGGCGCCCGACCCTGCCCTCGGCATCACGCTGGCAGCGGGCCGCCTGCGCGCGCGATCCGTGCTGTGCAGCGCGCTCGCCGGCGGCGGCGCCGCGGCGTGGACGATCCTCGACCGACCGGAGACCTGACATGCGCACCGACTACGACGTCGCGATCCTCGGCGCCGGCCTCGCCGGCGGCCTGCTCGCGCGGCAGCTCCGGCTGCAGCGACCCGACGCGCGGATCCTCTGCTGCGAACGCGCGACGACCACCGACTACAAGGTCGGCGAAGCGACGGTCGAGCTGTTCTCGAACTACCTGGTGCGCAAGCTCGGGCTGTCGACCTACCTCTACGAGCACCATCTGCCGAAGAACGGCCTGCGCTTCTTCTTCGACAACGCGGCGAAGAACGCGAAGCTGACCGCGATGAGCGAGATCGGCAGCCAGTCGCTGCCGTTCCATCCGAGCTTCCAGCTCGACCGCAGCACGCTCGAACGCTTCCTGCGCGACGACGCGAAGGCGCGCGGCACGCACCTGCTGGAGGGCGCCAAGGTCACGGCGGTCGAACTCGGCGACCCGCACCGCGTCACGTTCACGCACGAAGGCCGCGAACGCACCGCATCCGCGCGCTGGGTCGTCGACGCGACCGGCCGCACGTCGCTGCTCGCGAAGCAGCTCGGCCTGCGGCGGCCGGTTCCGGCGATCCAGAACCTCGCCGCGTGGGCGCGCCTGCGCGACGTCGTCGACCTCGACGGCCCCGACGTCGACCAGGCGTTCCGCGACCGCATCCACAACACCTCGCGACGGCTGTCGACCGTGCACTTCGTGCACCGCGGCTACTGGATCTGGTTGATCCCGCTGAAGGGCGGCACGACCAGCCTCGGCGTCGTCGGCGACACGCGGCACGTCGGCCGCGAGGTGCTGACGCGCGACGGTCTGCGCGCGTTCTGCCACGGCCATCGCGCGCTGCGCGAGCTGATCGCCGACGCCGAATGGCTCGACTTCGGCGGCTACGGCCAGCTCGCCTACGGTACGCAGCAGTGGTTCGGCGAACGCTGGGCGCTGGTCGGCGAGAGCGGCGCGTTCTCGGATCCGTTCTACAGCCCCGGCAGCGACTTCATCACGCTCGCCAACGACTTCACCGCCGACCTGATCGGGCGCGACCTCGAGCAGGAGGCCGTCGCCGACCGACGCCGGCTCTACGAGCAGTACCTGCAGTTCCGCTACGCGGCCAACCTGCCGCTCTACCAGGGCCAGTACGAGCTGTTCGGCAGCTACGACCTGCTGCGCGCCAAGTGGGACTTCGACGTCGCCAGCTACTACAACCTGTGGGTCGAGAGCTACCTGCAGGACCAGCACCTCGACGTCGACGAGCTGCAGCGCGAACTGCGGCAGCAGGCGTTCGTCGTCAAGGCGCTCGAGCGCTTCGGCCAGCTGTTCGCCGCGACCGAGCGCGCCGTCAGCGCGCGCGGCGACTACGAACGCAACAACCTCGGCCACTTCACCGAAGGACTCGGCGCGATCGACTTCACGCGGCAGATGGGCACGCGCTGCCGCAAGACCGCCGACCTGGAGTCGCTGCGGATCTTCGCGCTGGCGCGCCGCCGCTGCTTCGAGCTGCTCGGCAGGCCGGTCGACGAATCGGAGCAGTTCGGCTTCACCGACTTCGTCAGTGGCCGCGCGCTGGCCGGCGCGTAGCCGCGCCTCCGCCGGGGATCGGCCCGCGCCACGGGGATTCCCCTAGGCAGGTCCGCCATCAAGCGCGTCGCGGCGACCGCTCGATGGGCGCTGCATGGCCCACCTGTCCCTGCGCGCCAAGCTGACGATCACCTGCCTCGCGTTCGGCATCGGACCGCTCGCAATCGCGATCGGCGTCGCCAGCGAACGCGTCGCCTCGCTGCTGGACGCGGCGCAGGACTGCGCCGCGAACGCGCTCGAGGCGTCGGCCACGCAGCGGCTCGCCGCGCAGCGCGACGTGCTCGGCGCGGCGCTGGCCGGCTACGCCAAGGGCATCGAGATCCAGGTGCTGGGGCTCGCCGATTCGCCGGCGACCGCGGACGCGCTCGCGCAGCTCAGCGAGGCGTTCGCGTCGCTGCCCGCCGAGCGCGGCCTCGGCGACGCCGAGCTGGCGAGCACCCGCGCCGATCTCGCGGTCTACTACGAACGGGAATTCGGCGCCGAGTACCAGCGCGAGAACGCCGGCGCGACGTCACCGGCGATGCAGTGGCTGCCGAAGCTCTCGCCGGCCGGCGTGGCGCTGCAGCACACCTTCATCCGGGCGAACCCACACCCGCTCGGCCACAAACTCGAACTCGACGCGCCTGCAGGAGACACGACGCGGTACGCCACGGTGCACGCCCAGGTCCACCCGGTGCTCCGCGGTCTCCTGCAGCGCGCGGGCTTCTACGACGTGTTCCTCGTCGACCGCGACGGCCAGGTGGTCTACACGGTCTTCAAGGAGCTCGACTTCGCGACCTCGCTGCGCGACGGCCCGCACGCCGCCACGAACCTCGCCGCGGCGTGCCTCGGCGCGCTGCAGGCGAAGCCCGGGACCCTGGTCGCGACCGACCTGCAGCGCTACCCGGCGTCCTACGAGGCCCCGGCGGCGTTCGCCGCGGCGCCGGTCTACCGCGGCGACGTGCTGCTCGGCGCGGTCTGCGTGCAGCTGCCGCTCGACGGCATCACGCAGGTGATGAACCAGCGCGCGGGCCTCGGCAAGACCGGCGAGGCCTACCTGGTCGGCAACGACCACCACATGCGCAGCGATGCGTTCCTCGACCGCGACGGCCGTTCGGTGGTCGCGAGCTTCCGCGATCCGACGCGCGGCAGCGTCACCGGCGACGCGCTGCAGGCGGCGCTGGGCGGCGAGGCCGTCGCGAAGCGCGGCACGAACTACCTCGGCCACGACGTGCTCGGCGCCTACGGCCCGGTCGTCTACCTCGGCCAGCGGTGGGCGATCTGTGTCGAGCAGGGCCGTGCCGAAGCGATCGCCGCGGCGACCGAGCTCGCCGCGCAGGGCCTCGCCGCGCGCCAGCGCATGCTGTGGCTGATGCTCGGCCTGTGCGGCGCGGTGACGGTGGTGACCGCCACGATCGCCACCCGGATCGCCCGCGGGCTCGCGCGCCCGGCCCAGGAAGGCGCGGCGGTGCTGCGTGAGGTCGCCGCCGGCGACCTCCGTTCGCGCGTGCGACCGCGCAGCCGCGACGAGATCGGCGCGATGGGCGCTTCGCTCGACACCGCGCTCGACGCGCTCGGCACCACGCTCGGCGAGGCGCGGCAGACGGCGACGCAGATCAACGCCACCGCCGGCGATCTGCAGGCGACCAGCATGAGCCTCGCCAACGCCGCCACCCAGACGGCCGCCCACCTGCAGGAGATGCGCGCCTCGATGCACGAGGTCGAGGCGATGAGCAAGACCTGCCGCGCCAGTTCACAGCAGACCCGGGAGATCGCCGCGACCAACCGGCAGAAGGTCGCGCTCGGTCGCGAACGCGCGACCACGGTCGCCAGCGCGATGGCGGACGCGCGCACCGCGGCGACCGACGTCGCCAACGTCCTGCACAAGATCGACGACATCGCCTTCCAGACCAACCTGCTCGCGCTCAACGCAGCCGTCGAGGCCGCGCGCGCCGGCGAGGCGGGCAAGGGCTTCGCCGTGGTCGCCGACGAGGTCCGCAAGCTCGCGCAGAACGCCGCCGCGGCCGCCGCCGAGAGCGCAGCGCTGGTCCGCAACTCGACCGAGCGCACGCTCGCCGGCATCACGGCCGTCGAGGGCATGACGGAGGCGCTCGGCGCGATCGACCAGTCGTCGCAGCAGATGGCGACGCTGCTCGACGAGACGCTCGCCGCGATCACCAACCAGGACGACGGCTACCAGCTGATCGGCAAGGCGATCGCGAGCATCGACGAGATGACGCAGACCAACGCCGGCACCGCCGAGGAACTGAGCGCCGCGGTCGCGATGAGCCGCGAACGCGCGCAGGCGCTGCAGTCCTCGCTGCAGCGGTTCCGCGTGCCGTGACCAGGGGACGCCGCGCGGGTCAGTTCCGCCGCAGGTCCGCCTTGTTCATCTTCAGCTCGACCGGCGCACCGGCGCGCTTCATCGTGAACACCAGCTGCTCGGCCTCGCTCTCCCGGGCGATGCGGAAGATGTCGCGCAGGGTCTCGACCTCCTCGCCGTTGACCTTCGCCAGCTCGTCGCCGACCTGCACGCCCATCTTCGCGGCGCGGCCGTCGGGCTTGACGCTGGTGAACTTCATGCCGTCCATCTCGGCGTCGAACATCGCCTCGGCGTAGCTCTGCGACTGCGGCCGGCCACCGCCCGCCTGCACACCGGTGCGGTCGAGCATCGCATCGAGGTTGGCGGTGCCGAGCGCGGCGAGCGCGACCACGGTCGCGGTGTGGCGCTGGTATTCCTCGATCGCGACGTCGTAGGTGTCCCACTGCGTGTGCCAGGTGTGCAGGAAGTAGTTGCTGCGGCCGCGCAGGCCCCAGTCGAGGCCGGGCACGCCGGCGGCCAGGAACGAGGCGTGGTCGCTGCCGCCGCCGCCGCGGACCCGTTCGACCTTCTCGAGCGAGAACACCGGTCCGTCCCACCCGGCGTCGGGCGCCGTCAGCAGCGCGTTGACGGTGGCGAACACCGGCTGCAGCTGCTCGAACATCGGCCCCGGCACGGCCAGCGACTGCGCCCAGTTGGTGCCGGTGTCGTGGTTGTAGACCGCGGTCACCTTCGCCATGTCCGGGCGGTGGCGCTGCACGTAGGCGACGCTGCCGAGCAACCCCTCCTCCTCGCCGCCCCACAGGCAGAAGCGGATCGTGCGCTTGGGCTTCGCGCCCGCCGCCAGCAGGATGCGCGCGGCCTCGATCGTCGTCGTCGTGCCGGTGCCGTTGTCGGTGCAGCCCTGCGCCTGGTGCCACGAGTCGAGGTGCGCGCTGACGATCACGACCTCATCGGGCTTCTCGCTGCCGGGGATCTCGGCGATCACGTTGTAGAGCGGGATGCCGCCGTCGCGGAAGCGGTTGTCGATCTCGAACAGCGCCGTGACCTCCTTGCCCTCGTCGAGCAGGCCCTTCAGCGTGTCGGCCTGGTCGGCGCGGATCGCGATCCGCGGCACGGTCGGCACGTCGTCGATCGACTTCATCGCCGCGCGCTGGTCGCCGAACACGCGGACGCGGTCGGGAAAGCGCTTGTCGGGATCACCGGCGCGGTAGAGCCAGCCGAGGATGCCGACCTTCTCGCACGCCTCGCGCACGTCGCGCGAGACGCGCTTCTCGTAGTAGACCCACTTGTTGCCGACGCTCTTCGCCGTCACGTCCGCGACCTCGGCCGGCGCGGCGACGACGACGCCGACCTTCGGCCCGTTGGTGCCGGCGGTCCACGCCTCGGTCGCGACGTACATCGGCAGATCGATCGGGCTCTGGATCTGGCCGCGCCAGACGCCGCGGTTCCACGCCAGCTTCCACTCGGCCCACTTCTCGAGCTGCACGCTCGGCACACCCATCGCGTGGAACTGCAGCACCGCCCAGTCGCATGCCTTGCTGAAGTTGTCGGAGCCGGTGAGGCGATGGCCGATGTTGCCGGTCAGGTCCTTGAGGTAGGCCATGACGTGGCTGCGCTTGATGCCCTCGTCGCGGATGCGTTCGGCGACGCCGTCGGGGAACAGCTCGGTCGCGATGCGCGCCGGCGCGGCCTCGGCCGCCGGCGGGGCGGCGACCGCGGCTTCCTGGGCCGCGACGAACGGGACGAGCAGGGAAGCACAGAGGAGCGCGCAGCTGCGCGGCAGGGAGAGCTTGGACATGGCAGTTCGCGTCGGCCGCCGGTGGCCGGACCGGCGCGTCTTACGCGGCCCAAGCCACGATTGCGAGCCACAGCCAGCTGCATTTTCTGAACACGCGCCGCGTCCGAGCGCGCCGACTTCGTCATCCTGCAAGGAGGGCGACCCGAAGCCGCGGAGGCGGGGCCTTCACCCCACCGAGCACGCTTCGGGCCCCCAACACCACCGCCCTACGAAAGCGAAACACTCCCCCCGAGCGCGCCGATTTCGTCGTCCTGCAAGGAGGGCGACCCGAAGCCGCGCGGA
>CAYMRG010000180.1:7767-9488 GCA_964392555.1 uncultured candidatus Brocadiaceae bacterium | reverse complement strand
GTTCGGCTCGGACTCCGATCCGCGCGCGTTCAACTTCGACGGCGAGTTCAACATCTCGAACCGCGGCATCGTCGAGTTCGTCGAGGTGCTCAAGCTCGACGTGGCGTTCCTCTACGACCTGCTCGGCGCCTCGCAGGAGCACAAGATCAAGCCGAAGAAGTTCGCGCAGACCGACATCGACGAGGTGATCATCGGGCACACCAACGAGCCCGAGTACAACCGCCTGCAGAGCAACGAGCTGATGGAGGCGTTCCGCGACCGCACCATCAAGATCGACATCCCGTACAACCTGCGCCTCGCCAACGAGATCAAGATCTACGAGAAGGACTTCGGCCGGAAGCACGTGCCGGGCAAGCACATCGCCCCGCACACCCTCGAGATCGCCGCGATGTGGGCGATCCTGACGCGCCTCGAGGAACCGAAGAAGGCCAACCTGTCGCTGCTGCAGAAGCTCAAGCTCTACAACGGCAAGTCGCTGCCCGGCTATACGCGCGACAACATCCGCGAGCTGCGCGACGAGGCGCCGCGCGAGGGCATGGAGGGCATCTCGCCGCGCTACATCCAGGACAAGATCAGCAACGTGCTGGTCCGCGACCTGCCGTGCATCAACCCGTTCATGATCATGAACGAGCTCGAGGAGGGCCTCGACCACCACAGCCTGATCTCGGACCCCGAGACCAAGAAGCGCTACAAGGACCTGCTGCTGGTCGTCCGCGAGGAATACGAGGAGATCATCAAGAACGAGGTCCAGCGCGCCATCTCGGCCGACGAGGAGGCGATCGCGCGCCTGTGCGGCAACTACATCGACAACGTCAAGGCCTACACGCAGAACGAGAAGGTCAAGAACCCGTACACGGGCCGCGACGAGGAGCCGGACGAGCGCCTGATGCGCAGTATCGAGGAGAAGATCTCGATCCCCGACTCGCGCAAGGACGACTTCCGCCGCGAGATCATGAACTACATCGGCGCGCTCGCCGTCGAGGGTCGCACGTTCAACTACAAGACCAACGAGCGCCTGCACCGGGCGCTCGAGCTGAAGCTGTTCGAGGACCAGAAGGACTCGATCAAGCTCACCAGCCTGGTGTCGACCGTCGTCGACAAGGACACGCAGGAGAAGATCGAGGTCGTCAAGGGTCGCCTGATGCGCGACTTCGGCTACGACGAGATCAGCGCGACCGACGTGCTCAACTACGTCGCGTCGATCTTCGCCCGCGGCGACACCAAGGGCGAGTGAGGCGATCGTGTCGGTTCGCAGGATCGACCAGGATCACACGCGGTTCCGCCAGATCGTCCGCGGCAAGATCAAGCAGGACCTGAAGCGCTTCGTCAGCTCCGGCGAGCTGATCGGCAAGCAGGGCCAGCGCTACGTGACCATCCCGTTGCCGCAGATCACGCTGCCGCGGTTCCGCTACGGCGAGAACCAGAAGAACGGCGTCGGCCAGGGCGAAGGCGGCGAAGGCCAGCCCGTGCCCGGCCAGGACGGCGACGGCCAGGGCCAGGCCGGCGAGGATCCGGGCCAGCACTCGCTCGAGGTCGAGGTGCCGCTCGAGGACCTCGCGAAGATCCTCGGCGAGGAGCTCGAGCTGCCGAACATCGAGCCGAAGGGGCGCAAGAACCTGCGCACGGCCGCCGGCCGCTACACCGGTATCTCGCGCTCGGGGCCGCGTTCGCTGCGCCACTTCAAGCGCACGTTCCGCGAGGCGTTGAAGCGCCAGATCGCC
>CAYMRG010000180.1:0-7757 GCA_964392555.1 uncultured candidatus Brocadiaceae bacterium | reverse complement strand
TCGCCTCGGGCACCTACGACCCGCACAACCCGGTCGTCGTGCCGATCCGCGAGGACCTGCGCTTCCGTGCGCTGCAGACGCGCGAGGAGCCGCAGGCCAGCGCGGCGATCGTCTACATGATGGACGTCTCGGGCTCGATGGGGCGCGAGCAGAAGGACATCGTCCGCATCGAGGCGTTCTGGATCGACACCTGGCTGCGGCATCAATACAAGAACCTCGCCGTGCACTACATCGTCCACGACGCGGTGGCGCACGAGGTCGACCAGCACACGTTCTTCCACCTGCGCGAGAGCGGCGGCACCAAGATCTCGTCGGCCTACGAGCTGTGCCTGAAGCTGGTCCGCGACAAGTACCCGGCGCAGGAATGGAACGTCTACCCGTTCCACTTCAGCGATGGCGACAACTGGTCGACGCGCGACACCGAGCACTGCGTGTCGTTGCTGAAGGACAGCCTGCTGCCGTTCTGCAACCAGTTCTGCTACGGCCAGGTCAAGAGCGCCTACGGCAGCGGCCAGTTCAAGAAGGACCTCGACACGGCGTTCCGCGGCGAGGAGAAGATCGTCACCAGCGACATCCAGGACCGCGACGGTATCCTGCCGAGCATCAAGGCGTTCCTCGGGGCGGGGCGCTGAAGCATCCTGCCACGAGCGTTGCCCGGGCCGGCATGACGACACCGAGCGACCACCTCGATCTGACCTTGCGCCGGCCGAAACCGCTCGTCTGGAGCTACCTGGCCGTGGCCGGCGTGCTGACCCTCGGTGTGGTGCCGGTCCTGCTCGGCCTGCTCTGGGGGATCGCCTGGCTGCGTGACACACGCCCCGCACGCCTCGACCGCGAGGGGCTGACCACGCGGCGCGGCCGGCGGTTGCCGTGGTCGGGCCTGGTCGCGATCGAGCCGCACGCCGAGTACCGGTGCGTCGCCGGGCGCTCGGTGCCGACGCGGTGGTTTCTCGTGCTGGCGTTCGCCGACGCGCGCGTCGCGTTGCAGCCCGACCTGTTCGAGCAGCAGGAGCAGACGATCCTCACCTGCCTCGAACGCTGCGTCGGTCGGGCCGTGCCGCGCGCACCGTGGAACGGCGAATCCTCGTGATCCCGCCGCGCCGTCAGGTGAGGACGCACTGCAGCCGGGACGGCTGGGTCGTGGACAGCCGCCCGCTGCCGACCGATCCCGTCGAGCACGATGCCGAGGGGCTGCCGAAGCTGGGCTGCAACAACCTGGAATGTCGCGGCTGCGGGCAGAAGGTGCGCACGCTCGCCAACCACACGTTGCGCCACGTGGTGGGCTGCCTGGGCGACTGGCGCGAGCTGTACGAGCAACTGGCCGCGTCGCCGTTGGTGGTGCCCTGCGAGCGCTGGCGCCTCTACGTCTGCCACTGCGCCTACGACGTGCAGGGGGGTGAAGCCGCGCTCGACGACGCGGAGGGCATCCTCCCCGCATCGCAGCGTCTCTGGCATTGCGGCAGCCACCCGGTGGTCGAGCTGCCACACACCTTCGACGGTCTCGCGGTGAGCAGCGCCAACCTGCTGGCGGTCGTGGCCGATGCCCTGCAGGGACGGTTGCCGGAGGCGGCGCAGGTCGCGGACCGTCGCGAAGGCGTCTGGCTGGCGCGTCTGGTCGCCCGTCTCGAAGGCACCTCCGATGTGGCGCGCGTGGTCGACGCCGTCGCCGCGGCGCTGCCGTCGCCCGACGTGCTGGTGCGGCTCCGGGCGCTGGGCTTCTTCCAGCTCGTCCCCTCGGACCATGCGCCGCGCATGCGGTGCGAAGCGCTGCTGCGCGACCACGGCGACCTGTTCGTCGGCGTCCCCGACCCCCGCAGCGGCCACCGGGGCACGCTGGACGAACAGCTGTGGCGGGCCGCGACCGACGAACTGCCACGCGACGGCGCGCTGCGAACGCTGGCGCGCGAGTTCGCCTTCGACCCGTCGCGTGCCTGCGGCGCCCTGTTCCTCGGCCTTGGGCGTTCGGATGCGCCATGGCTCGCCGCGAACGCCGCCGCGATCGCCCGCGACAACCCGGCGCACCGCGAGTCGCTGCAGCACGCCGTGCGCGTGCTGGGGCTCGGCGCCGAGGTGACCCGGGCGGTCGAGCGAGCTGCCGCCTGCGATCGCGGCGCGCGCCTGCTGGCGGTGTTGCGCGACGTGCGGGCCTGCGTGGCGCGGCCGGATGGCGACTACACCTGGTCGAGTTGGGTGGACCAGGCGGACGCGCTGCGCGAACTCGACGCGTGGATCCGCGACCTCGGCGAAGGCCGCCGATCCAGCGCGGGGCTGGGGGTCTTGTTCGCGCCGACCGGGCCGCTCCAGGAACTCGCCATGGCGTCGGGTTGGGGGAGCGAGTTCCTGGCGCTCGCCGACCGGTTCGACGAAGCGGTGGGGCTGGACTGACGGCGCGCGGCGGCCGAAGTCCGTGCCCCTGCGGTCGGTCTGCTACCATCGCCGGCCGATGTCGCCCCTCCCGGAGACGCCGTTCGACACGACCCAGCACCAGCTGCGCGCCGCGCGCGGCGGCGATCGCGGCGCCATGAACGCGTTGTTCGCGCGGTACCTGGACTGGGTCGTCGAGACGGTGGCGTTGCGGCTCGGGCGGTGGCGCGCCGACTGCGGCGATCTCGAGGACATCGCCCAGGAGTCGTTGCTCGATGCCTTCCGGTCGATGGACTCCTTCGAACACCGGACCGAGGGTTCGTTCCGGATGTGGCTGGCCCGGATCGTCGAGCACAACGTCATCGACGATTCGCGGCGGCGCCGCGCGCAGAAGCGCCACGGCGCCGCGACCCCACAGGACGTCCACGCCCTCGACCTGGCCGGCGAAGACCCGACGCCGAGCCGGATGGCCGGGCAGCGCGAGGATCAGCTGCTGGTCGAACGGGCGATGCTGCAGCTGCCCGTGCGCACGCGGGAGATCCTGATCCTGCGCGATCGCTGCTGCATGACCTTCGACGAGGTCGCCGCGACGATCGGCCTGGGCAACGCCGAATCGGCGCGCACCACCTACCGGCGGGCCCTGCAGGCGCTCGCCGCGAGTCTGCAGAGCGTCGGGAAGCGGTCGTGAACGAAGGCGAGCCGGGACTCCAGCGCGCCGCCGCGGTGTTCCTCGCCCGCAGCCGCCAGGCGTCGCCGGAGCCGGTCGCGGCGTTCCTGGCGCGCCATGCGGACCTGCGCGAGTGGCTGGAGCCGATGCTGGAGGGCGAACGCGAGGGCGAGCAGGAGGAGGGGCGGTCCGCTGCGGGGGGCGAATCCCTGGGGCCCTACCGGCTGTTGCGCGAACTCGGCCGCGGCGGCATGGGCATCGTCTACGAGGCACGGCACCGGCTGGATGCCGCGACGCCGATCGCGCTGAAGGTGCTGGCCGGGTTCCACGCGGTGCAGCCCGGACGCGCCGAGCGGTTTCGCCGCGAAGCCGCGATCGAGGCGAAGCTCGGCCATCCGAACCTCGTCAGCGTGCGCGATGCCGGGCAGGTCGGTGACACGCTCTACCTGGCGATGGAATTCGTGGCCGGCGCACCGCTCGACGCCGTGCTGCAGGAACTCGCCGGCCGCGACCCGGCCACGCTGACCGGTGCGGACCTGGCCCGGGCGGTGGCGAACTGCTGCTACCGGGCTGATGGCGACGCCGGTCCGACGGTCGGGACCGCGTTCGCCGCGACCTCGTACATCGCGGCGATCGTGCAGGTCGCGGCGCAGCTCGCCGGGGCGCTGCAGCACCTGCATGGCGCCGGCGTGATCCACCGCGACGTCAAGCCGAGCAACATCCTGCTGTGTCCCGACGGCCGGCTCGTGCTGACCGATCTCGGCCTCGCGCGCGAGACCGCGAACGACTCGCTGACGATGACCGGCGACTTCGCCGGCACGCCGAACTACGTGTCGCCCGAGCAGGCGATGGCGAAGCGCGTCGCCGTGGACCACCGCAGCGACCTGTTCTCGTTCGGCAGCACGCTCTACGAGCTACTGACCCTCGCCAAGGCGTTCCCCGGCGCGAGCCTGCCCGAGGTGCTCGGCCGCATCATCGGCAAGGAACCGGTGCCGGCCGCGCGCGTGCATCGCGGTCTGCCGGTCGACCTGGTCGCCGTGCTCGGCAAGCTGCTGGAGAAGGATCCGGACCGGCGCTACGCGGACGCCGCGGCGCTGCTGGGTGACCTGCGGGCGTTCCTGTCGTTCCGGCCGGTCGAGGCGCAGCGTGTCTCCACCGTGGCACGCGCCGTCCGCTGGGTGCGCCGCGAGCCGCTGCGCGCGGCGCTGATCGGGATGCTGGCGGTGAGCCTGCCGACGATCGCCGTCGGTGGCGGCTACCTCTGGGCGCGCGGCGACGAGATCCGCGCCGGCCGTGAGCAGCTGCGCGCCCGCGAAGTCGACGCGCTGGTCGACGACGCGTTCGCCGCGGTGTCGCAGGAGGATCGTCACCAAGCGTTCGCTCTCTACGAGCGCGCGCTGGCGATCGATCCCGGTTGCGTCGAGGCGGCGCTGGGCATGGTCGTCGCCGCGCTGCCGGCGGACGGCGCCGAAGCCGCCCTGCACCTGGTCGAGGGCCGGTTCCGCGACCTGCTGCCGGCCAGCCTGCAGGCGATCCTGCGCCATGCGTTGCAGGAACGCATCGGCCGCGGCGACGCCAGGGCCGAGGCGATCGCCCTGCCGGTGCCGCAGCGGCCGTTGGAGTTGTTCCTGTTCGCCAACCTCGGCATCCGGGGCGGCGACCAGGGGCCGGCGTCGAGCCTCGAGGCGATCGAGCGCGCGGTGCTGGGATGCGATCACCCGCGCCTCTGGCTGCACCTGCAGTGGGCGATCGAAGCCGACGCGGCGGCGGATGCGGCCTCGGCGCGCCGCTGCGCCGGCAACCTGCTCGCCAACTGGCCCGACGATTCGCTGGCCTGCTACTTCGCCGCGCTGGCGTTGCGTCGGGCCGATCCGGAGCGCGCCGCCGACGTCGTTCGCACGGCGCTCGCCGCCCACCCGGAGGCCGGTCGCCTGCATTGGGCCGATGGCATCGTGCGGGAAGTGCGCGGCGACCGGGAGGGCGCCATCGCCGCGATGGCGCGGGCGGTCGAGCGGTTGCCGACCTCGCCGGCGGTGCACTACATGCTGGGACGGATGTGCTACGACACCGGCGACCTGGTGCGCGCGCGGGCCGAGTTCGCGCTGGCACACGAGCTGGCACCCAACTGGGTCGAGGTGTGGATCGGCACCGGGCTGACCGAGCACAAGCTCGGCAACGAAGCGGCCGCCGTGCAGGACCTGCGCCGGGCCGTCGCGCTGGACCGCACGCATGCCGAGGCGCTCTTCCACCTCGGCAGGATGCTGGCGAAGGGCGAGGATGCGGCCGAGGGCGTGCGCTGCCTGCGCCTCGCGGCGGAGTCGAGTCGCACCGACGCCAACAAGTGGCACCACTACGCCAGCGCCGCGTTCCGCGCCGGCGACGACGCGGCCGGCGCCGCGGCGCTGCGAACCGCGGTCGCGGTCGATCCCCGCAACGAGCGATGCCACGTGATCCTGGCCAGCTTCCTCGACCAGCGCGGCACCCCGGCCGAGTTGCGCGAGGCGCTGGTGGCGTGGACGCGGGCGCTGCCGGATTCGGTCGAGGCGTGGACGAGCTACGGGCGGCATTGCGTGCGCAGCGACGTGGGCGCGGGCCTGCAGGACCTGTTCGCCGCCGGCTGGGCGGCGAACCGCGCGCTGCAGCTCTCCAAGGACGAGAGCGGCTCGGCCTGGCTGCTGCTCGGCGAGGCGGAGGCGCGCGCGGGCAACGACACGGCGGCTCGTCCGGCCCTGGAGCGGGCGCTCGTCGCGCCGCGCGCCCTGACCCCGGCGGAACGCGCGCACTGCGAGAACCTGCTCGCACCGACGGTCCGCGTGAAGCCGGTGGTCGGCACCGGCCGCTGAGCGACCGCTCCCGCGTTGCCTCGCGTCCGGCGCACGACACACCGCGAGGTCGTTCAGGCGTCGAAGCCGATGCGGCGATCGTCGGGGCGCAGCGCGTCGGTCTCGCCGACCACGTCGTCCGGCAGGAGCGTCGTCAGCTCCTCGGCCGAGACCCGACCGTCCGCCGCCGCGCGTGCGGCCATGCGCGTGTAGGCCTGCTCGAACAGCGACCGCACGAAGCGCGCGTTGCCGAACGCGCCGCGCTGCGCGGCGTCGGCGAACACGCTCGTCGCGCGCGCGTGGACGCCCTCGCCGAGGCCGATCTGCGCGTGACCCGCGAGGCGTTCGAAGATCTGCAGCAGCTCCCCGGGTGCGTAGTCGGGGAACTCGACGAACGTCTTGAAGCGGCTGCGCAGGCCCGGATTCGACTCGATGAACCGGGTCATCTCGTCGCTGTAGCCCGCGACGATCACGGCGAGGTCGTCGCGATGATCCTCCATCGCCTTGACCAGGGTGGCGATCGCCTCGTTGCCGAAGTCCATCGGCGACGTCGGCGTCAGCGAGTACGCCTCGTCGATGAACAGCACGCCGGGGCGGGTTCGCTTGACGACCTCGGCGGTCTTGATCGCGGTCTGGCCGATGTAGCCGGCGATCAGGTCGGCGCGCGTGACCTCGGCGAAGCCACCACCCGGCAGCGCCCCCGCGGCGGCGTACAGGCGAGCGACCAGGCGCGCGACGGTGGTCTTGCCGGTGCCGGGCGAACCCGTGAACACGAGGTGCAGGCTCGAACCGACCGGTGCGAGGCCGACGCGGCGTCGTTCCGCGTTGGCCTGGACGACGGCGATGACGTCGCGCAGCCGCGCCTTGACCGGCGCGAGGCCGATCAGCTTCTCCAGCTCGGCGAGGACCTCGGCGACGGTTTCGCGCTGCGGCTTCGCCTGGGCCGGCGGAGCCGCCGTGGTCGGCTGCTGCTGTGGCGCCGGCTCGCGGGCCGTCTCGCCCGGCAGCGCGTCGCCCGGGCGCTGGTCGCGGGGGTGCGCCGCCAGCAGCTGCCGGATCGCATCGTCCGCCGAGCCGATCGCGCCGAGCAGCGTGGCGCAGGGCGCCGATGCGTTCGGCAGGCGGGTCGCGTTGCCGCGTGGCTCGAGCGAGCGGCGGACGGCCTCGCCGCACGCCTGGACGTCGGCGACGTTGCCGAACCGGCGAACGACGGCGAGCCACACGTGACGCGGTTCGACCTGCTCGTGCCCGTACAGCTTGGCGACCGAGATCGCCGCATCCAGGAGATCGTCGCGCAGGGCCATGTCAGCTGTCCGTCCAGCGCTTGCCGCCGAATTCCTTCTGCAGCAGGTCGTCGAGCTCATTGGCGCAGCCGAGCACGCCGAACACCACCGCGCGCAGTTCCTCTTCATCGAGGAATTCGCCGAGCAGCGTGTGGCCCAGCGCCAGCATCACCGTGCCCGGCGTGGCGGCGTCGTCCCAGACGGCGATGCTGCCGAACCAGAGCCTGGGCACCTTGCGCACGATGTGCTCGTACAGTTCGGGCTTCGGCGTGACGCCGCGCAGCAGCGGCGAGCTGATCGTCACCATCGTCCGCGGGCTGCCATCCTGGTACTTGCCGCCCTCCTGGATCTTGATGTGGATCGGCGTCGAGCTGTCGCGGAACGCGACGGTGATCAGTTCGCCGTGCAGCTGGATGTTCAGGCCCATCGGGCCGGTGAGCAGGCGTTGGACTTTGAGCAGGGTCTGGTCGGTGCTGGCCATCGGAGTCGTCTCGGTTGTCGGAAGGCGGGGGGGGGGCGGAGGGAGCGGCCCGGGGCGTCATCTACCCCCGGTCAGCAAGAGCCGGCGCGCACCCGCGCGCGCCTGGCCGGCGTCCTGGAACAGTTCGAGCGCCTTGCGCC
>CAYMRG010000179.1:0-9575 GCA_964392555.1 uncultured candidatus Brocadiaceae bacterium | reverse complement strand
CGCGCGTGCAACTGGCCGCGGCCGACCGGCTCGCGCGCCGCCACGAACTCTACCCGGCCCTGGCGGGGCGGTTGCCGCGCGCGCTGCTGCGCCTCGCCGAGCAGCGGGCCGCGAACGACCATCCCTACCGTTCGATCGACGTGACGCGATGAAGGGTTCCACCAAGAAGCGTTCGGCTGCGGCGCGCAAGTCGGGCCGCAGCGGCAAGCCGTCCAAGCAGCCCGCGACCGCCGCGTTGCACCTGCTGCCCGAGCCGCTGCTCGACCTGGCCATCGCCCGCCTGGCGCTGACCGACGAACTCACCGAGCGCTGCCGCAGCCACGGCGCCACCAGGCTCCGCGACCTGCTGGCGCCGCCGTCCCAGAGCGAACCGGCCGACGCCTGGCTCGATGCCGGCGCGACCGAGCAGATCCGCTCGGCGCTGACCGCGGTGCTCGCCGCGGGCCTCGCGCAGTTCGATCCGGCGGCCGAGGCGCTCGACTGGGCGACCCTGCGGACCAGGCTCGAGGCGCCGCTCGACGAGCAGCAGCGGACCCTGCTCGCCGACCTGCTCGGCTTCGACCGCGGACCGCGCTCGCCGGCCGAGCTGGCCATGCAGCACCGCGTCGGCCTGTCGATCGCGACCGAGTGGTTCGAGCAGGTGCGCGTGCGCCTGCACGAACGGGCCCCGGCGCTCGTCAGCCGGTTGCGCTACGAGATCGGTCGCGAGCTGCAGGCTGCCGACGGCGTCGTGCACGGCCCGATGGTCGCGCCGGGCACGCTGCTGCAGGTGCTGGCGGAGGCGACCAGCGACCACGAGCTGGGCCTGCGGCTGGTCGCGTTCTGCTTCCCGCAGGACTTCCACCTGCACCTCGGCCGCCTGGCCGGGATCTCGCCGCGCCGCTTCCGCAGCCTGCTGCGCGCGGTGCGGCGCCTGGTCGTGCCGCACCGGCTGCCGCTCGCGCTCAACGACCTGGTCGCCGAACTGGCGGCCGAGGGCATCGAGGCACCGCGCGGCCTGCTGGTCCACCTGCTGCGCACCGAGCTGCGCGTCGCCGTGCAGATCGACGCCCGCGTCGGCGAGGTCGCCGTGCCGGACCCGCGCTCGCCGACCAGCCGCCTGTTCGAGCTGTTCGCCGAGGTCGGCCAGCCGATGACGCTCGACGACATCCTGTTCGCCTACCGCGAACGCTACCGCCGCGCCTCGCGGCGCGTGCTGGAGCAGCGCCTGCGCCGCTGCTCCGCGTTCGTCATGCTCGGCCCCAACCGCTGGTCGCTGCGCCGCTGGCACGGCGACGACCTCGCCGCGGTGGCGCCGCTGGTCGACAAGGTCGCCCGCGCGGTCTGCGCCGAGGGCCGCCGCAGCAACGTCGCGGTGCTGCTCGCCGACGAACGGCCCGACGATCGGACGATCTGGCTGGTGCTCGACCAGCTCGGCAACGATCCGCGCGTCCGCCTGCTGGGCCGCGGCGAGCTCTGCCCGGCGACCAATTCGCGTTCGCAGGTGCTCGACGACCTGCTGCGCGAATTCCGTCGCGCCGCCGGCGACGTCGTCGCCAGCATGTTCATCGCCAACCACCCGCCGGAGCGCCGCCGCATCGTCCGACGACTGCTCGACTGGAACCGCCTGTTCGTCACGCCCGCCGCGGACCGCGTCGACCTGCTGACCAACTACCCGTTCAACGAGGAACGGCTCAAGCGACTGCTCGCGCTGGTCGGCAAGCACCTCGCCACGCGCACCGGCTACGCCCACGTCACCGCGCTCAAGGCCGCGCTCGACAAGACCGACCTCGGCGGCTCGTGGCTCACGCCCGACCTGCTCGCCGACGTGCTGCGGCGCAACAGCCGGTTCGACGTGCTGCCGGGCGGTCTCGTCGGCCGCGCCGACCTCAACCTCACCAACGCGCTGCGGCGCGCGGTTCGCGGCGCCCTGCGCGAGGCACAGCGCGCGATGTCCGTCGACGAGATCGTCCGCGCGCGCCCCGAGCTGGCCGAGTTCACGAGCTGCCTCGCCGCGCTGCTGATCGACGACCCGCTGGTGGAGGGCTCAGACGGCGGGCACTTCGCGCTGCTCTGACGCCGCCGCCGCGGGCCAGCCATCGCGATCGAGCAGCCAGTCGATGATCCGCACGGTCGGCCACGCCAGCAGGGCGCCGGCGAGCACGTCGATCGCCCAGTGGTAGCGCAGCACCATCGTGCTCGCGATCAGCAGCAGCACCGGCACCAGCATCACCCAGAAGCCGCGCCGGCACCATCGCCACAGCACGATCAGGCTGACGAGGCTCAGCATCGTGTGGCCGCTCGGGAAGCAGTCCCAGAGGTTGGCCTCGGCGGCGTCGATCGCCGCGCGCACCGTTGGCAGCAGCCAGACGCCGTGCAGGTCGTCGGGCTGCGGCAGCACGGTCTTCGGGCCGAGCGTGGGCACCAGCAGGTAGCCCAGGTAGCTGCAGAGGAACGCACCGACCAGGATCGTCGTCGCGCGATCGAACGCGGCGGCGCCGCGGCCGCGCCGCGCGCCGAGCGCCGCGCCGATCGGGATCACGTAGAACGACGCGTAGACGAGCTGCAGCAGCTCGGCGAACCAGCCCGACAGCCGGCCGTCGGCAAACCGCGCGACGTCGGTGGCGAACAGCGCGCGGTCCCACGCCAGCCAGACATATTCGAACGGCTCGGGGTGGACGCCGGGCAGGATCAGGCCGATCGCCGAGAATGCGATCGGACAGCCGGCGACCGACACGACCACCAGCCACCAGCGCATGGCGCCCGGTCCGGCGCGCCGGCCGACGAGGCGCGCCGCGAGCACCGCCAGCAGCAGGGCCGCCTGGATCGCCGCGTACACCCACGGCCGGTGCCCCGCCCCGCCCGGCGACGGCGTCGCGAGCGCGATCGCCGTCGTGCTGGCCAGGTAGCAGATCCAGATCCGTTCGAGCGTCCGTGCCGGCGTCACGCCTCTTGCACCTTGCCGATGCCGACGCGGCCGACCGCGGGGTGGCTCGCCGTGACCTCGCTCGAGGTCGCGTCCTTGCCGTCGTAGCTCAGCAGCAGGCCCTTGCCGCCTTCGATCGTCTCGATGTGCACCGGCCGCTGCCAAATGCGGAACAGGCCCTGCAGCGTCATCTGCGCCTGCTCGAGCTGCAGGTCGCCGCCGACCCACTCGTGCACGAGGTAGAGCTCGCCGCGGTTCTTGTGGTTGCCGTCGACGACCTTGATGATCGGGTTGCCGAAGTTGGTCAGCGCCGCGAGCAGCTGGTTCTTCACCTTGGTGTAGTCGCGGTCGACGATCACCAGCCGTCCGGTCGACGGGTCCTGGCCGTAGACGAACATCTTCTGGTCCTCGGCGAATTCCGGCGTCACGAACTCGTCGATGAACGTGACGTCGTTGTAGATCCGCCGCACCTCGAAGATCTTCGCCCGCCCCTCGCGCGTCGGCCGATCCCAGCGCCGGCGCTTCTCCGGATCGTCGCACGACTGGTATTCGGCGCCGAAGCGGCCGTGGTCCCAGCGCTGCTCGATGTCGCGGAACAGCTCGACGCCCATCTTGTAGGGATTCACCTGGCCGGGCCGCGTCGACAGCGTGCCGCTGTGCGTGTCGCAGTACTGCACGATCTCGCTGGCCTCGCACAGGTGCCGCGTCATGAGCTTGCTGTGCCAGTAGACGGCCCAGCCCTCGTTCATGATCTTCGTCATCCCCTGCGGCGCGAAGTAGTAGGCCTCCTCGCGCAGCATCGCCAGCACGTCCTGCTGCCAGGTCTCGAGCGGCGCGTGGTCGAGCAGGAACTTCAGCACGTCGCGCGCCGGCCGCGCCGGGAACTGCCGCGCCTGCTGTTGCTCCTTCGCCAACCGCTCACGCTCCCGCTGCAGGTACTCCGGCGGGTTGATGTAGCGGTCCATGTAGTCCTTGGCCGCGATCTTCGCGACCACCGGCCGCGCCTCCTCGTCGCTCTGGCGCTGCCGTCGCCCGTCGGTGCCGCGGTCGATGTACGGCGAGTACGGGTCGATCAGGTTGTCGAGCGAGTGCACCAGGTCGATGAAGTTCTCGACGCGCTCCTGGCCGTGCCGATCCATGTAGCGGCGGATCCGCGCGCCGTGGTTCGCCAGCACGTCCATCATCTTGCGCGAGGTGTGCGCGAACCACGCGTTGTTCTTGAAGAAGTCGCAGTGGCCGTAGACGTGCGCCATCACGAGCTTCTGCTCGGTGATGGAGTTGCTGCGCATCAGGTACGCGTAGCACGGGTCGTTGTTGATGACCAGCTCGTAGATCTTCGACAGGCCGTAGGAGTACGACTTGCTGAGGTGCTCGTATTCCATGCCGAAGCGCCAGTGCGGATAGCGCGTCGGGAACCCGCCGTAGCTGGCGATCATGTTCAGCTCGTCGTGGTCGACGAGCTCGAAGATCACCTCGTAGAAGTCGAGGCCGTAGCTCTTCGCCAGATCGCGCGTCTCATCGCGCAGCGCCGCGAGTTCGGGGGTCAGGTTGCCCATGTCGATCGGTCGGGGAACGCCCGTACCATCGGCCGTTCGCCCTCGGGAGAGTAAGGCCGTCCTCGGCCGCGGCAAAGAACCGCGGGCGATCCGGTCACTTCCGGCCAGCGCCCAGCCCCGGGAACCGCGAGGCCTGCACGATCCAGTCCGCAACCTGCACCTCGTCGAGGTCGGCAGCGCGCTCGACGTCGACGCCGCGCGTGTACTTGCCGGTGCCGACCGGCGGCGCCGGCTCGAGCTTCGTGCCGTGCAGGAACGTGATCTTGACGTGGTCGACGAAGCCACCGCACGAGACGAACCAGCCGGTCTCGGTGCCGTAGAACGACATCCCCCACTTGATGCAGCGGCGGATGCCCGGCAGCGTCTTGGCGATCAGCTTGTCGAAGCGCTTCGCGATCGCGCGCTGCGGCGCCGGCAGGCTGGCGATGTAGGCCTTGACCGGCGCGTCGCCCTCCGCGGCCGCGGCGGCGCTCGCCTTGCCGGTCTTGGCGCCGGGCAGGGTGCGGGCCGGCTTGCCCTGGGCGGCGGTGCGACGGCGCGGGAGCGCGGCAGCGACGGACTTCGCCTTCTTCGCCGGCTTCGACAACTGGGACGACTGGGAAGACTTGGGCGGCTTGGACGGCTTCGGCATGGCGCGGCGGAGTGTATCGAACCCGGCCCGGACCGTGCTGTCACCCGGTTTCCCGCGCCCGCCGACGAAGTCGTGTTCCGCTGCCGCGACGTCCTGCGCTGATGCCCGTGCGGCCGTCGGTCCAGACCACCGGCGCCCCGATCCGGAGCCTCAAGGAGGCCGACCCCACTATGCGACTCGTTCTACGAAGTGCGCTCGCCTGCCTGGCCTGCGCAATCCTGTCCGCTGCGGCAACCGCCCAGTACCGCAAGACCGCCGACCTCATGTACACGCTCGGCAGCAGCCTCGCGGGCGAGATGCGCAGCCTGTCGGGCCAGAAGCCGATCGACGAGGCCAAGATGTTCGCCTGCGCGAACCGGATCAAGGAGGCGTCGCAGAACGCGGCGCGCGCGCTGTCGGGGTTCGGCGAGCCGCTGGCGAACGCGGCGAAGTCGCCGCACGAGAGCACGCTGAACGAGCCGCTGAAGGCCGCGAAGCTCCTGATCTACCAGCTCGACCGCGACCTGCCGCAGAAGTGCGAGAGCGTCACCAAGCTGATCAACACCGACGTCAACAGCCGCGGCTCGGGCTTCCCGGACACGCTGGCCGCCGAATCGCTCGGCCTCGCGATCATGGCCGAAGCCCGCTACAAGGAGTGGCAGACCTACGCCGACCTGTGCGACAAGACGCGCCGGTGGCTGGCCGACAGCCTGAAGAGCGCCACCAACGACCGCGATCGCGCGACGCAGGACAGTCGCCCGATCGAGGAAGCGCAGACCGCCGCCTGGGTCAGGCTGAAGGCCGCCAAGGACACCGAGGAACGTGCCGACACCGAGCACGACCGCGGCGTCGAGCGGGTCGCCGCCGCCGAGGCACGCGAGGACGATGCCTACGCGCGCTGGCGCGACGCGGTCAGCCGCGGCGCGCAGTCGGAGGAGACCTGGGCGATGCGGCAGCGCTGGGCGCAGGCCGCCAACGAGGAATACGACGCGCTGGTGGCCGCGATCACGCTGTTCCAGACGCTCAACGCGGCGCGTGAGGAGGTGAGCCGCGCCTACGTGCAGCTCGCAGCGGCGCAGAAGCAGATGCGCGAGTTCACGGTGGTCGCCGACGCCAACAAGGTCGTCGAGCAGTTCAACAACTTCACGCAATGGCTCGACCTGTTCGAGCGCGACCTCAACCGCTGAGCTGCGCGGCTCACCATCCACAGGACGACCCATGCGCGGTTCGATTCGACTGGCGTTCGCGGCGCTGCTGCTCGGCGGCTCCCAACTGGTCGCGCAGACGCGTCCGACCGACTGGTTCGTCGCGCCGGGCGCGACCCAGGGCGACGGCAGCCGCGAGCGGCCGTTCCACGACCCCTGGCGCGCGTTCGAGGCCGCGGCATCCGGCGACACGATCCACGTCGCGATGGGCACCTACCATGGCCGCTACGACCGTTCGGCCTGGGTCGTCGACCGGCCGCGCATCACGCTGCTCGGCGGCTACGACGCCGAGTTCCGCACGCGCGACCCGTGGACCCAGCCGACGGTGCTGGCGCTGGATCCCGACTACGAAGGCAGCAACGAGTCGAACCTGCTGTGCGGCCGCGACGACCACAGCGGCTTCGTCTGCGACGGCATGGTCCTCGACGGCGCCGGCCGGCTCCGCTACGAGGCCAAGGCCCCGTACGGCATGGTCGGCGGCTACCGCATGGTCGGCGCGCTGGCGTCGTTCGCTTCGGCCGACGTGGTGATCCGCAATTGCGTGTTCGTCAACAGCATGACGGGCGGCGTCGAACTCGGCGGCGAAGGCTGCCGCTTCGAGAACAACCTCGTCGTCAACCAACTGCGCGGCCCGATGCTGACGCTGCGCGAGCCGCGCGACGCGAAGCGCCCCGCGGTCGTGCTCGGCAACACCTTCGCGTTCGTCTACGACGAGAGTGACCCGCCGATGGGCCGCGGCGGCCAGGCCGGCACCGCGCTCCTCGTCAAGGCGGCCGCGCAGATCGAGCGCAATGCGTTCGTCGGCTGCGGCAACCAGGCGATCGCGCTGTTCGGTGACGCCGGCCGCGTCGCCATCGATCGCAACCTGTTCTGGCTCGGCATGCGCACGAACGTCTCGCTGCGCGACGGCACCAAGGAGTTCCAGATCGGCGACGCGAACCTCGCCGAGATGGAGGACCTCGGCTTCCGGTCGTGCGCCGGCAACCGCGCCGCCGACGCCGGACTCGCCGGCCTCGACGCCGCCTGGGTCGACGGCGTCACCACCAACATCGTGCGCTCCTACGCGACGCCACCGCGCGAAGGGATCGCGGCGCTGCGCGCCCGCTACCACCTCGGCGACGTGCCGGCCCCGACCGGCGACGACTTCGGCCCGACCGCGCCGCGCATGGCGCCGGCGATGGCCGCCGCGCTGCGCATCGACGGCGACGCCGGCGCCCGTCCGGTCGCATTGCCGGTGCAGTTCCAGGCGCCGCGCGCCCCGGCCGCCGCGGCCAGCTACGCGCCGGTCGCCTGGGAGGCCCTGCTCACCGACACCGCCCTGGATGGCAAACGCGTCGAGCTGGTCGTCGCGGTGGGCAACGAACGCAACGGCTTCCTCGTGCCGGGCATCACCGCCGACGGCTACCTCGGCTTCGACATCCACCACCCCGGCGGCGAGCACGCCACCGACCAGATCCACGTCTTCGCCGTGCGCAACGGCGCCGTGCACCGGCAGTGGCAGAACGCCGCGAAGTCGACGAACGCGCGCGATGCCGAGGACTGGTACATCCTCCGCGGCACCGCCCGGGCGACCAGTTCGAGCCGGCAGAAGATGAGCATCCAGGTCGACGAGCTGCTGCCCGGCAAGGCGCCGCCCGTGGCCGCCGCCGCGCGGCCGACCGGCCGCGACTGGTTCGTGCAGGCCGGTGCCGCGGGCGGCGACGGCTCGCGCGAGAAGCCGTTCCGCGACCCGTTCCAGGCGCTGGCCAAGGTGGCGACCGGCGACACGATCCGCGTCGCCGCCGGCGACTACTTCGGCAAGCTGCGCTCGGCGCACTGGCAGGTCGCCGGCGACTACGTGTCGCTGCTCGGCGGCTACGACGCCGAGTTCAAGGTCCGCGACCCATGGGCGCACCCGACGCGCCTGGTCATGTCGCCCGAGGTCGACACCGGCGAACGCGGCAAGCACAGCGGTGTGTTCCTCGAGTCGGCCGACGTCAACCCGGGCCTGGTCGTCGACGGCTTCGTCTTCGATGGCGCCAGCGTCAACGGTTACTACGACGCCGCCGCCGGCGGCGGCCTCGACCTGCGCCGCTCGCCGGTCGCCTCGATGGTGCAGCTGCGCGGCGCGGGCATGGTGGTCCGCAACTGCGTGTTCGCGAACGCCAGCGGCGTCGCCGTCAACCTCGCCGCCGCCAGCGGCACGTTCGAGAACAACGTCGTGATCAACTGCAGCGGCAATGCGCTGACCGTGGCCGCACTGGGGCCGGGCCCCTGGCTGGTCCGCGACAACACCTTCGCCTGCGCGCTCGATCCGACCTCGCGCGCCGGCACCGGCAAGTCCGGCGGCGCCGGCAACCTGCTGCAGTTCAGCGGCCGCGCCGAGGTGCACCTCGAACGCAACGTGTTCGCCTTCGCCGACAACTGCGCCGTCCGGATCACGGTGCCGGGCCACAAGGTGTGGTGCGACGACAACGCGTTCGCGGCGAACCTCAGCTGCCACATCAGCGACGCCAGCCGCAGCTGGCTGCACGACGCGACCTGGGCGCGGCGCTCTGCCGACGTCGACTTCGCCTCCCTGCAACGCAACACGGTCGACGCACCCGCGCCGGCCCTCGACCCCGCGTGGCTCGACAAGGTGCTGCCGCGCCTGTTCCAGCTCGGCGGCAACTACTCGCGCGACGCGTGGCTGCGGATCGCCGCGGCCGTGCACGCGACCGTGCAGCCGCCACCGGCCCCGGAGCCGGTCGAGGCCGCCGCCGAGAAGCCGCCTGCCCCGCCGAAGGAACCGAGCCTGGACGACATGCTCGCCGAGCTCAACCGCGCCAAGGGCGGCGACGCCAAGCCCGACGACGGCAAGCCGCCAGAGGGCCCGCCCTACGCCCCGGCCTACGACTGGCGCAAGGCGCTCGAACTGTTCCAGGACGCCGGCCAGGCGCACGCGGGTGCGCGCCGGCTCTTGCTGACCGCGGGTCGCTGACGCCCGCTTCCCGCTTCCCCTTCCCGATCGACCTGACCACCATGGCCACTACCGACCAGACCCTGCTCAAAGTCCAACGCCTGCTGACCGGCCCGATGGAATTGAGCATCCAGCTGCACGGCGAACTGATCACCGTGTCGTTCCGCGACAGCTCGACCCCGATCCACATCCGCGTCCAGGAAGGCGGCAAGTACCGCGACGGCAGCCCGCGCACGATGGTCACGGTCAGCTCGCCGCTGCTGCGCGGCGTCACGCCGAAGCCCGAACTCTATGAGCACATCGTGCGCAAGATCCCGCGGCTCTGGTTCGGCAGCGTCGCGGTGTGGGACGACACCGCCAC
>CAYMRG010000178.1:0-9581 GCA_964392555.1 uncultured candidatus Brocadiaceae bacterium | reverse complement strand
AGCTGAAGGTCGCGCCGTGGATGCCGTCGCGGCCGGTGCGGCCGCCGAGCGCCACCACGACGTCGCCGGTGCGCGCCTGCTTGTGGGCGCGCGCGGTCGGCAGGATGCCGATGTTGCCGACGTAGACGAGCGGGTTGCCGACGAAGTTCTCGTCGAAGTGCACGCTGCCGTTGACCGTCGGGATACCCATCGGGTTGCCGTAGTCGCGGACGCCGGCGACGACGCCGTGCAGCACGGTGCGCGGCTGCAGGCAGCCCTGCGGCACCTGCGCGGCGGGCATGTCCGGCGGCGCGAAGCAGAACACGTCGGTGTTGGCGATCGGCCGCGCGCCGAGGCCGGTGCCGAGCACGTCGCGGATCACGCCGCCGACGCCGGTGCCCGCACCGCCGAACGGCTCGATCGCCGACGGGTGGTTGTGCGTCTCGACCTTGATGCACACCGAGTCCTCGTCGTCGAACTTGACGATGCCGGCGTTGTCGACGAACACGCTGACGCAGAAGTCGCGCGCGAGCGTGTGCGTCGTGTGCGCGATCGTGTCCTTCAGCAGGTTGCCGTAGACGCGTTCGCCGCCCGCGCCGTCGCGGAACTTGATGCGGCCGGTCAGGGTCTTGTGCTTGCAGTGCTCGCTCCACGTCTGCGCCAGCGTCTCGAGCTCCATGCGCGTCGGCGCGCGGCCCAGGCCGCGGAAGTGCGCCTGGATCGCCTGCATCTCGACCTCGTCGAGGGCCAGGCCGCCGTCGCGCGACAGCCTGGCGAGGCCCGGCCCGTCGAGCTGGTCGATCGGCACTTCGTGGCGCTGCAGGTCGGGCCTGCCGGCCGCGCCGGGCAGGCCCGTGGGCCAGGCGTCGAGCAGCACCTCCTGCACGACGTCGTTGGCGAGCAGTTTGCGCGCCGCCTTGTGCAGCGTCGTCGCGTCGACCTTGCCACGCACGTCGAACCCCTTGTAGGTGCCGGTCGCGACCGCGGGCAGGCCCATGTCGACGAGCGCCTTCTGCACCGAATGCGCGGATCGGTGACGCCGGGCCGCGGCACGACGACGACGTGGTGGACGTCGCCACCGCGCGGCTGCGGCGTCGCGGTCGGCGCGTGCACGACGACTTCGTCGGCGACCGGATCGCACAGCACGGCTTTGGCGAACGCGCGGACCTTCGCTTCGTCGAGCTCGGCCGCGAGCAGGTAGCCCCGTCGGCTACGCACGTCCGCGATGCCGTCGAGACCGGCCGCGCGCAGCGCGCGCTGGGCGCCGGTGCCCGCCGGATCCGGCTGTTCGGGTCGGACGAGGATGTCGATGCGCCACGCCTGCATCCTGGCACGATGCCGGGGCCAGGGGGGGCGTGCAAGCATGCGCCGATGGGTCCCCTCCCGGCGCCCCCGCGGCCGGGGGATGATGATGGGTCGTTGCCCGCCCCCGGTTCATCCACCCATTCGGAGGATTCGCCATGCGCTCACTACCCTGCTCGTTCGCGGCCGCGCTGCTCGCACCGTTTGCCGTCGCCCAGTGCCCGTTCCACACGGTCACGGCGCAGAGCTACGGCCAGGGCTGCAACCCGGTGTTCGCCGGCCAGATCCCGACCGTCGCGATCGCGCTCGACGCCACCGCATGTTCGTTGGACGCTGCCGTCGGTGCGTTCGGCGGCTGCTGCAACACCTACCTGGTCGGCCACCTGCTGGTCCTCGGGCCGCAGCAGGTCGCCGTGCCGCTACCGGGCTTCGGCGTCGGCTGCACGCTGCTGGCCGACCCGGCGATCGTCCTGTTCGCGCCGGCCATGGTGGGCGGCACGTTCACCCTGCCGCTGCCGACCGTCGCGTTGCCACCGCTGACCTTCTTCGTCCAGGGCGCAGCGTTCTACTTCACGACGATCGGCTTCGACTACGACTTCGCGCTGAGCGCGGGGGGCCAGGTGGACGTCTCGTAGCCCGCGCTAGTAACTCTCCCCGGCGTTCGGGAACGAGCCGTCGCGCACGTCGCGGCAGTAGGCGGCGACCGCCTGCTCGACGTCGCGCGCCAGCTCGAGGTAGCGGCGGGCGAAGCGCGGTTTGAAGCGCGTGAACAGGCCGAGCAGATCGTGCGTGACCAGGATCTGGCCGTCGACCTGTGGGCCGGCGCCGATGCCGATCACCGGGATCGCGACCGCGGCCGCGACCTGCGCGCCGAGCGCGGCGGGCACCTTTTCGAGCACCAGGGCGAACGCGCCGGCCTGCTCGAGGCTCTGCGCATCGTCGACGATCCGGCGCTGTTCGGCGGCATCCTGGCCGCGCGCCTTGTAGCTGCCGAACTGGTGGATGCTCTGCGGCGTCAGGCCGAGGTGGCCCATCACCGGGATGCCGGCGTCGACCAGCCGCCGCACGGTCGGTGCGTAGACCATGCCGCCTTCGATCTTGACCGCCTCGGCGAGGCCTTCCTTCAGCAGGCGACCGGCGTTGCGCAGCGCGTCCTCGATGCTGACCTGGTAGCTGAGGAACGGCATGTCGCCGACCACCAGCGCGCGGGTCACCGCGCGACCGACCAGCTCGCAGTGGTAGACCATCTGGTCCATCGTCACCGGCACGGTGGTGTCGCGGCCCTGCATGACGGTTGCGACCGAGTCACCGACCAGCAGCACGTCGATGCCGGCATGGTCGAGCAGGCCGGCGAGCAGGTGGTCGTACGCGGTCAGCGCGGTGATGCGCTGCCGCTGTTCCTTCATCTGCCGCAATGTCGCCGTCGTGACCTTCGTAGGCGCCGTCATCGCGTCACCAGTCGCCGAACGTGTCGTCGGGCGCGTCGCGCGGTGGCGGCGGCGGTGGTGCCCCCGGGCCCTGGTCGCTGCCGGGCGGCGGTGGCGGTCGGTAGTCGTCGACGCCGTCCTCGGGCACGCGCGGCGAACGCCGCTTCGGCCGGTTCTTGCCTTCGACGATGCTGCCGAACGTCGGCACGCGCTTGGGGTCCAGCTCGACATCGAACGCCGACAGGTCGAGGGCGGCCGGTTCGATCACGTCGACCTTGCCACGGCGGTCGCGGTAGCGCGGCACGACATCGACGTCGCGCGGCTGGCCCTGGCCGTGGTTGCCGTTGCGGTCGTGGCGGCGCTTGCGCCGGCGACCGCCGCGGTCGTCGCGCTCGCCGCGCTGCTCGCCGTGCTGCCCGCCACCGTGCTGCCCACCACCGCGCTGCCCCCCACCGCGCTGCCCACCACCGCGCTGCCCACCACCGCGCTGCCCACCACCGCGCTGCCCACCGTCGCGCGGTTGGCGGTGCACGTCACGCTGGTCGCGCTGGCGCGGTGCGCCGGCCTGGCCGGCGTCGGCCGGTTGCGTGTGGCGTTCACGCGGCGGTTCGATACCCTCGCCGTGGGGCGACGGTTCGGTGCTCGCCGGGAAGTGGTCGTCGCCCTCGCGTTGGCCGCGGCCACGCCGGCGCCTGCGCCGCCGCCGCCGCCGGCCTGGTTCGCCACCGCTGGTTGTGTCACCGGTGACATCGCCAGAGGCATCGCCAGCGACATCATCGTCAGCGCCATCGCCCGCATCGCGCGGGAACCGGCCGCCTTCGCCCCAGCCTTCACCGCCGGCCTGTTCGCCACCGGTGTCGGTGCGGGGTAAGGCATCGGCTGCTTCGCCGTCGTCGCGCGCCGTCGGGAACGGCCGCGCCGCACGCACCTCGGCGTCGTCGGAGGCGCCCGCGTCGGTGTCGTCGAACGGCGGCGGTTCCTCGGCGAACGCGTCCGCGTCGTCGCCCCGTTCGCCAGACGCCCGTTCGCCAAGGCCCAGTTCGCCAGGCCCCAGGTCGTCGGTGCCGCCGCGCCGCCGGCGACGTCCGCCGCGGCGCCGGCGCCGACGGCGACGTGGCGCGTCGCCCGGTTCGCCGTCCTCGTCGGTCGCCACCGGTTCGTCGCCCTCGCCCTCGCCGCCGGCTTCGTCGCCGTCGGTCGCTTCGGCCATGGCCGGGCCCGGCCGCCAAACGCGGTCACCGGCCTCGCTGTCGTCGTGGTCGGTGAGCGGCTGGCCCGCGAACGGTCGCCGCGAGCCGCCGGCCAGATCCTGCCAGGCGGCGATCAGGTCGAGCGCGTCGCGATCGCCGGTGTCGGTGGTGTCGCCGACCGCGTGCATCCGCAGGTCGAACAGCTCCAGCGCCTCGTCGAAGTAGGGGCCGTGCACGAACCCCTCGACGCGGAACCGCGCCGGGCGGGCGCCACCGGCTTGCGCCGGCACGTCGAGCTGCAGGAAGCGGTGTTGCACGCCGCAGATCCGCTTCAGGCAGCCGGCGTCGCGGCGCGGCAGGCGCAGCGACAGGCTCAGTGGACCGAGCAGTTCCTCGGCGATCGACGACGGGCTGCGCTCGGGGTGCGGGGCGGCCGCCGCGAGCACGGGGCCGACCACCCGGGCGCCCCGCAGGGCGGGGGGGGGGGGGGCGCCGCCGGCGAGCACGCGTTGGTCGAGCGCTTCGAGCAGGCGCCAGAAGGCGACGCGCTGGTCGTGGCGAGCGCGCGCCAGGAAGTCCGCCAGCACCGGCACCAGCGACTTCAGGGCGCCGACGTCACGCAGCAGCTGGAAGCTGTCGAGGGCGTGACCGCCGCGCAGCAACCGCAGGATCTCCTCGAACAGCCGCGGCGGTGCCGCGCGCATGAGATCGCCCGACGTCTCGCACATCGCGGTGAACGTGTCCGGGTCGACCGAGAAGCCGAGCCGGCCAGCGAACTTCGCCGCGCGCAGGATGCGCACCGGGTCCTCGCGGAACCGCACGCGCGGGTCGCCGATGGTCCGGATCACGCGTGCACGCAGGTCCTCGAGACCGTTGGTGTAGTCGAGGATCGTGTTGCGGGTCGGATCGAGGAACAGCGCGTTGACCGTGAAGTCGCGGCGCAGCGCGTCTTCCTCCGCCGTGCCGAATTCGTTGTCGCGCGTGATCAGCAGGTCGTTCTCGGTGTCGAGCTGCGGCGTGCGCCGGAACGTCGAGCACTCGAGGATCTTGGTGTTGTTGTGGAAGTGCAGGTGCGCGAGCTTGAAGCGACGGCCGATGATGCGGCAGTTGCGCGGAAACGTGCGCTTGACCTGTGGCGGTCGCGCTTCGGTCGCGATGTCGTAGTCCTTGGGCGTGCGGTCGAGGAGCAGGTCGCGGACGCAGCCGCCGACCAGATAGGCTTCGAATCCCCTCGCGATCAGGCGCTGGGTAGCGCGCACGGCATCGCTGTCGAGCTTCGACAGGTCCGCGCCTGTGGGGGAAAGGATCGTCGGTTCGATCGTCGTAATCCCGCGGTATGGAATGAGGAAGGTGACGGTTTACTCCCGCGGCCCCGCCACTGACAACCAGTTTCACGGACAACCAGGTTCCCGGGCAACCAGTTTCCCCGGCGACCGTGGCGACCGTCAGCCGTGCAGGCCACCGTCCACCGCCAGCACCTGGCCGGTGACGTAGGCTGCGGCCGGCGACAGCAGGTAGCGGACGGCACCGACCACGTCGGCGACCGTGCCGAGGCGGCCCATCGGTACCTTCGGCAGCATCCGGTCCTGGCTCTGGCGGTGGCTGTGGGGGTGGGCGATCAGACCCGGCGCGAGGACGTTGACGGTGACACCGGCCGCGGCCACCTCGCCGGCCAGCGAGCGGCCGACCTGCACCAGGGCGGCCTTGGCGGCGAAGTAGGCCGGCGCGCGCAGCATCGCCCGTTCCTTGTCGACCCCGGCGGCCGCGAACAGCACGACCCGGCCCCGGCCCGCGGCGACCATGGCCGGCACCACCGCCTGGAGGACGTGGAACGCGCTGTCGACGTTGCTGGCGAACAGGTGGTGCCAGGTGGCCGGGGTCGTGGCCAGCAGCGGCTGCTCGGCGAAATCGCCCACGCAATGCAGCAGCGCGAACGGGGTGCCGCGCGCGGCCTGCAGTGCCGCGAACGCCGCCTGCACGGCGGCCGGATCGGTCGCATCGACGCCGCTCTTTCGCGTCCACACCACGGCGCGATCGGCGAACTCCTCCGCCAGCGCTCGGCCGATGCCCTGGCCGCCGCCGACGACCAGGATCGGATCGTTCGGGTTCGAGGTCATGGCGAGGACTCCGGGAGGCGGGGCGCGGACGACGGCCGCATCAGAAGCGGAAGTAGATGAACGGGTTGTAGCTCGAGTTCACGGTCGCGAGGCAGCCCAGCAGCAGGCCGACCCAGACGATCAGGCCGAACACCGGTCGGCCGAGCGGGGTGCGGGCCCAGCCGAGGAAGCGCTGTTCGGCGGCCAGGTAGCGCTTCGACCACGGCAGGAAGCAGACCAGGCACGCCAGCGCGAACAGCAGCGCCAGGTAGCCGTCGAACGGCAGCCGGGCCGCCTGGTGCGACGTGCTCCACGCCGGCCCGCCGCCGGCGAACATCCGGCGCAGGAACTGCCAGGAGTGGTCGAGGTCGCGCGTGTTGAAGATCACCCAGCTCGCCGTCACCAGCAGCACCATCACCGGCCGCAGCACGAGGCCGGACAGGTGGCCGGCGACGCGTTGCCAGCCGAGCTTGTCGAGCGTCAGGAAGACGCCCTGGTAGGCGCCCCAGACGACGAAGTTCCACGACGCGCCGTGCCAGAACCCGGAGACCAGGAACACGACCCACAGGTTCAGGTAGCCGCGCACGACGCCGACGCGGTTGCCGCCGAGGGGGATGTAGATGTACTCCCGCATGAAGTTCGACAGCGACATGTGCCATCGCCGCCAGAACTCGGTGAAGGTCCGCGCGATGTACGGCCGGTCGAAGTTCTCGAGGAACTCGAAACCCATCATCCGACCGAGGCCGATGGCCATGTCGGAGTAGCCGGAGAAGTCGAAGTAGATCTGGAAGTAGTAGGCGAACGCCGCGAGCCAGGCGAACGACTGCGGCACGTCGGTGACCTGCAGGCCGAAGATCGGATCGGCGATCGCGGCCATGGCGTTGGCGAGGATCACCTTCTTGCACAGGCCGAGCGTGAAGCGTTCGACGCCGCGCCAGAACTGCAGCGTGGTGTGCGTGCGCGACCGGATCTGCTGGTCGACGTCGTGGTAGCGGACGATCGGGCCGGCGATCAGCTGAGGGAACAGGACCACGTACAGCACGCAGTCGAGGTAGCTGCGCGCAACCTGCGCCGTGCCGCGGTAGACGTCGACGACGTAGGTCAGCTTCTGGAAGGTGAAGAAGCTGATGCCGATCGGCAGCGCCACGGCGGTCCAGGCGATCGGCGCCACGTCCCAATGGGCGAGCAGTCCGTTCGCCTCCGCGACGAAGAAGTTCGCGTACTTGAAGTAGCCGAGCAGGCCGATGTTGGTGACGACGCTGATCCAGACGTACAGCTTGCGCCGGCCTTCGGCCTGCGTGCGGGCGATCGCCTGCGAGAGCCAGTAGTCGAGCCACGTGCCGCCGAGCAACACGTAGACGAACAGTGGCCCGCCCCAGGCGTAGAACAGCAGCGATGCGACCAGGGCGATCGTGTTCCTCGCGGCCCGCGGCGCGAGGTGGTAGGCCACCAGGAACGCCGGCAGGAAGTAGAACAGGAAGAGCGACGAGCTGAAGACCAAGGGGCTGCCGGGACGGAGGTCGGCCGGGGAGGATAGACGTGGTCGCGCGTGGGAGCTAGTCTCGGCGCGTTGCCGCCATGGGGTTCCTTCGCGCCATCTTCCGCCTCGCGCCGTGCGTCGCGTTCGTCGCCGTTCTGCTGGTGCCGTTGGCCCAGCAGGTGTTCGGGTTCGCGCCGCCGGCAACGCTCGGTGGCAAGGTGCAACCGGACCCCGAGGTGCCCGAATCGCTGTTCGCCGGCTGGCACGACGGGAGCCTGGAGCAATACGTCGACGCCAAGGCGAGCAGCGGGCTGGGTCTGCGCGGCTGGATGGTGCGGCTCGACAACCAGCTGAAGTACTCGCTGCTCGGCGTGACGAAGCGGCCCGTGGTCGGCGGACGGGACGGCTGGCTCTACGAAGAGGACTACCTGACGCCGCTCGGCGTGCTGACGCCGGGCTGGGGCAACGTGATCCTCGGTCGCGCCTTCGTGCTGTGGTCGGCCCAGCAGGTGCTCGCCGAGAACGGCGTCACCATGGTGGTGGTGGTCAGCCCGAGCAAGGTGGAGACCTATCCCGAGCACCTGCCGGCGTTCTATGACCTGGCGCGACGCGAGCCGCACCCGCACTGCCTCGGCCTGCTGCGCGCGCTCGGCGACGCCGGCATCCTCAACCTCGTCGACGGCCAACAGATGTTCACGCAGTGGCACCGCGAAGACCCCGCCGCGCCGCTGTTCACGCGCTGCGGCACGCACTGGACGCACATCGGCGCCGGGCGCGTCATCGCCCGCCTGATCGACCGCCTCGAAGAGCTCTCGGGCGTCGACCTGGTCAACGTCGACTTCGCCGGCGTCAAGCCGCGCCAGGTGATGGCCGACCACGATCTGCTCGATCTCGCGAACCTGCTGGACGCCGACCGCTACTGGCGGCCGGAGGACGAGGTCGGCGCCGCCGTGTTGAAGCCGCGGCCGGGTGATCACGGCCAGCCGGCCGGCATCCTGCTGGTCGCGTCCAGTTTCGGCTGGCTGATGACCGAGAACCTCGGCGATCCGGCGTACGCCTCGCCGATGACGATGCACTACTACTTCCGCACCGCCTACGACGTCGTCGACGGTCGGCTCGGGCCGTCGCGGACCGTCGATCGTTCGCCGGCGGCGTTGCGCGCCGAGATCCTTCGCCACCGGTTCGTCGTGCTGGAGTGGAACGCGGCGAAGTACCTCAGCAGCTACGAGTTCCCTGAGGCGGTGCTGGCCGCGTTTGGTCCGCCGAAGGCGCCGTTCCCGAAGCTGCCGCCCGACAAGCAGGCGGCGATCGATCGCGCGATCGTCGAGCCGTTCGCGCGCTGATCGCGCTGGCCGCGCGTCACTTCTCGCGCAGCCAGCCGAGGATCTCCTTGAGCTTCGGCGGGTTGCCGGTCATCAGCACGCCGACGCGGAAGATCTTGCCCGCCGCCTTGAAGGACAACCAGACGCTGACCAGGATCAGCACGCTGGTGGCCGCATACTCCCAGGCCGGCGGCGGCCCGCTGGCGCGGTTCATCATCGCGAACGGCGTGTAGAGCGGGATGTAGGTGAAGACACGTGCCATCAGGCCGTTCGGCTCCTGGACGATCGGCACCATCGCGAACAGCGGGATCATCAGCAGGATGAACACCGGCTGCAGCAGGTTCTGCGCCTCCTTGAGGCTGTTGCAGACCGAGCCGATCGCGACCAGCACCGCGGCGAACAGCAGGTAGCCGGTCAGGAAGTAGCCGACGAACGACGCGAGGTAGAGCGGGTCGCCGACGATCTCGGTCAGTTTGAATTCCGCCAGGCTCGGGATCGCCTTGACGCCGAAATGGACGCCGATCAGGGCACACGCGGCCCACGACAGGATCAGGGTCAGGCCGGTCGCACCGATGCCGAAGATCTTGCCGGCCATCAGCTGGCCCGGTGAGACCGACGACAGCAGCACCTCGATGATGCGGTTGCTCTTCTCCTCGACGGTGTTGGTCAGCAGCATCTGCGCGGCCGTGAACACCGCGATCCACAGCATGTAGACGAACGCGACGGGCGCGAACTTGTTGGCCTTCTGCTCCTTCTGCACGTCCTCGACCGCGCCGGAGGCCGAC
>CAYMRG010000177.1:0-9625 GCA_964392555.1 uncultured candidatus Brocadiaceae bacterium | reverse complement strand
CAACCGCTCCGGCTGGTTGGACTTGGTGGCGGATGCGGGCTTGCCGGACGAGGTCTTCTGCTTGGGCTTGTCAGTTCGCTTGGCGGACATGCAAGGGTCTCCAGGGGGGCGCGAAACGCGATCGAGACGACCGCAAGTGAAGGGGCAAGCCGATGCGGAATCCAGTCCCAACGCGGCCCTGGCCGCAACCGAAGGCCCGGTTGCCGGCCGCGCCATCCAGGCCCGCCGCGGCTCACAGCCGCTCGGCGATCTGCACGGCGTTGAGCGCCGCACCCTTGCGCAGCTGGTCGCCGACCAGCCAGTAGGCCAGGCCGTGGTCCCAGATGCGGCTCGCCCGGATCCGGCCGACGGCGACCGCGTCGCGGCCGCTCGACGTAGTCGGCATCGGGTAGCGCGCCGCAGCCGGTTCGTCGACGACCTCGAGTCCGGGCGCCCCGGTGAACAACGCGCGGGCCGCGGCCGGCGGCAGCGGCCGCGTCAGCCGCACCGCCACGGCTTCGCTGTGGCAGCGTTCGACCGGCACGCGCACGCAGGTGGCCTCGACCGGCAGGTCGGGCAGGCCGAGGATGCGGCGCGTCTCGAACTGCAGCTTGTCCTCTTCGCGGGTGTAGCCATCGGCCGCGAACTGGTCGACCTGCGGGAACAGGTTGAACGCCAGGGCCTGCGGCAGCGCCGCCGGCGCGACCGGTTCGCCGCGCAGCGCCGCGGCGGTGCCGGCCCGCAGCTCGGCGAGGGCGCGGGCGCCGGCGCCCGAGGCGGCCTGGTAGGTCGCGACCACGACGGCGGCGACCCCGGCGGCCTGCTGCAGCGGCGCGAGCGTCAGCACCAGCAGGATGGTCGCGCAGTTGGGGTTCGCGATCAGGCCGCGCTGGCCGGCGAGCGCGGCGGCGTTGACCTCGGGCACGACCAGCGGCACCGCCGGATCGTGCCGGAACGCCGAGCTGTTGTCGACGACCACCGCCCCCGCCGCCACCGCCCGCGGCGCGTGCTCGCGCGCGACGGCCGAACCGGCCGAGAACAGCGCCAGTTCGCAGCCGCGGAACGAGTCCGGGCCGAGCGGTTCGACCGGCAGCGTTTCGCCGCCGAAGCTCCGCACGGCGCCGGCCGAACGCGGCGAGGCGAACAGCCGCAACCGGCGGATCGGGAACGCCCGTTCGGCGAGCACGGCCAGCAGCTCGGCGCCGACCTCGCCGGTCGCGCCGACGATCGCAACGGTGCGCGGCGTCATGGGCCAGGCGTGCCCGCCGGCGCGTCCCAGGTGCCGCTCTTGCCGCCGGACTTGTGCAGCAGCCGGATGCGTTCGATCTCGGCGCCACGGCACTGGCTCTTGACCATGTCGTAGACGGTCAGCGCGGCGACCGCGGCGGCGGCCATTGCCTCCATCTCGACGCCGGTCGCGGCGACCGTGACGGCGCTCGCCGTGACCTGCAGCCGATCCTCGCCGACCGGCGCGAAATCGACCTGCACGCTGGCCAGCGGCAGGGTGTGGCAGAGCGGGATCAGGCGTGCGGTCTCCTTGGCGGCCTGGATGCCGGCGATGCGGGCCACGGCCAGGCCTTCGCCCTTCGGCAGCTCCCCCGCCAGCAGCTGCTGGCGCACGGCCGGATCGAGCCGGACGCAGGCTTCGGCGACGGCGCGCCGGTGGCTCGCCGGCTTCGCCGAGACGTCGACCATGCTGGCGCGGCCGCGGGCATCGAGGTGCGTCAGCGGCGGCGGCGAACCGGGCTCGGGGGGGCGTTCGTCGTTGGCCACGGCGTCAGGCTAGCGGCAACCCCCGGTGCGGCCGAGGCGTGCGGCGCGAAATCCTGTTCGGCAACTTCCGCCGATGGCCGTATAGGTGCAACCTGCGGGCGGTTGGCGGGCGTCGGCCAGGATCCCGGGTTTCCGTGGACCTTGGCGCCGGCGAACGCCGATCCTGCCCGAGGACCGCGGGCCCCCTGGGCGCTCGGTTTCGCCCAGCATTCGGCGGTCCTACCGCCACCGACCAAGGATGAGCATGCAAATCGCCAGTCTGGCACGGATCCATTCTCTGCCCCTCGTCGCCTGGGCGCTGTTCGCCACCTGCCCATCCCTCGCGCTCGCCCAGGACCTGCCCGGTCGCGTGCGAGCCTTCGTCCAACAGACCACCGGCAGCCAGCTCGAGCTGGTCTACGACCAGGCGGCGCAGCTGGCCGACCTGGCACCGGAGAACAACCCCGACACGTTCCGCGACGCGGTCATGGCCGCCGCCACCGACGCGCCGCGCGATCGGTTGCTGGCGGCGCTGGCGCTGCGCGAGGCGAAGGCCGATCCGACCGGCAAGGACGTGCTGCATTTGCTGACGCCGCTGGCGACCAGCGACGACGGGGCGCTGCGCGCCGCGGCGATGGCCGTGTTCGCCGACGACCGCCTGTTCAATGCCCGCCTGCTGCCGGACGTCACCAAGCTGGTGACCGCGAACGTCAGCGACGAACTCGCGCCGCCGACCGTGCGCATCGAGGCGTCGCTCGCACTGTGGAACCTCGGCACGACCAGCGACGCGCGCGCGCTCGCCAAGCGCACGCTCGAGCAGTTCCTGCAGTCGCGCGATCGCGACCTGCAGCAGCGCGGCGCGCTGGCGTTGGCCGAGATCAACATCGAAGGCGGCCCCGCCTGGCAGATCCTGCGCCAGATCCAGGACGAGCCGACCGAGCACGGCCGCCGCGCCCGCCTCTACCTGAAGCGCGAGGAGCAGCGGCGCGAGTTCGCCGAGATGGCGGGCCGTCTGATCGAGCGCGCCGGCGGTAGCGGCACGGCGCCGACCGAGCGCAGCCAGTACGACATGCTCACCGAGCTGCGCGGTCGCATCCACACGCAGCACATCCGCGGCCGCGAGGTCTCCGACAAGGAGCTGGTCGAGTTCGCCGCCAAGGGCATGTTGCAGGGCCTCGACCAGCACAGCGTGTTCTTCACCAGCGAGGAGTACCAGCGGTTCTTCTTCGACCTGAACCGCGAGTACGGCGGCATCGGCGCGTTCGTCAACTTCGACCAGGACGGCGACTTCTCGATCATCCGGCCGATCTACTCCGGTCCCGCCTACCACGCCGGACTGCGCAGCGGCGACAAGATCCTCGAGGTCGACCAGTGGGAGACCGCGGGCCACACCACCGATGAGATCATCGCTCGGCTGAAGGGCCAGCCGGGCACGCCCGTCGAGCTGAAGTTCTTCCGCCCCGGCCTGACCGAGCCGCAGACGATCTCGGTCGCCCGGCAGCAGATCAACGTGCCTGCCGTCAACTGGGCGATGGTGCCCGGCGACGTCGGCTACATCGAGCTGATCAACTTCAGCAGCAACATCAGCGATGAGCTGCGCACGGCGCTGGCCGACCTGACCAAGCGCGGCGCGAAGGCGATCGTCCTCGACGTGCGCAACAACACCGGCGGCTTCCTGACGCAGGCGCGCGACGTCGTCGAGCAGTTCCTCGATGGCGAGAAGCTGGTCGTCTACACCCAGGGCCCGGCCGAGCCGCGCCGCGACTACAAGACCGACGGCAGTCCACGCCCGGTCTGCAAGCTGCCGCTGGCGGTGCTGGAGAACAACTTCTCGGCATCGGCGAGCGAGATCACCGCCGGAGCGCTGCAGGATCACGGCCGCGCCGTGATCATCGGCCAGCGTTCGTACGGCAAGGGCAGCGTGCAGAACCTGTTCGCCCTGAAGAGCGATCCGGCGGAGGAGTTCGTCGACGCGAACCACGACGGCGTCTACGAGGAGGGCGAGACCTACACGGACGCCAACAAGAACGGCAAGTACGACTTCGGCGGCCACATGAAGCTGACCGTCGCGAAGTACCACCTGCCGAGCGGCCGCTGCCCGCACCGCGAGTACGACAAGGAAGGCCGGATCGTCGATCCGAGCTGGGGAGTGATCCCCGACAAGGTGGTCGACCTGCTCGAGAACAAGCCCGAAGACGCCTGGAAGAACTCGGCGGTGTTCGCGCTGCTGAAGAAGAACGCCTTCCGCGACTACGTGAAGAAGAACCTGCCCGGCAACAAGGAGCTGTTCCAGCAGCTTGCCGAAGGTGACGACGGCGACGCATCCAGGTACCCGGACTTCGCCGCGTTCTACAAGGGACTCGACACCAAGCTCAGCGAGGACGACGTGCGGCGCTGGATCCGCTACGAGGTCCGCGACCAGATCAGCGACCTGCGCGGCGCGGTCTACCCGGGCCAACGGGCGCTCGGCGATCCGCAGGAGGACGCCCAGCTGCAAGAGGCGGTGCGCACGCTGCTCGGCCAGATCGGCACCGACATCCGTTCGATCGCCGCCTACCAGCACGTGCTGAAGATCAAGTTCGACGGCGACGAACCGGCGAAGAGCGACAAGACGCGCACGTCGGCGAAGTGACCGCCGGGTGATCCGGTCGATGCCCGCGCATCGGCCGAAGGGGCCATTGCGCCCGCGGTCGCCGGGAGCGATGGTCGCGGCGTGCACCTGCTGATGCTCGCCTACTACTTCCCGCCCGACGGCGGGCCCGGCGCCCAGCGGCCGATCTCCTTCGCCCGGCACCTGCCGGCGCACGGTGTCCGGTGCACGGTGCTGACGCGCACGCCGCCGCAGCAGCGCAACGTCTTCGAACCGGCCGACACCGCGGCGCTGGCCGCGGTCGAGGCGGCGGCGCGGATCGTGCGCGCCGCTCCCGCTGCGGCGCTGCCCGACGTCTGCGCGGCGATGGTCGCCGCCGGTGACGCCGCGATCGCCGCCGACCGGCCGGATTGCGTGCTCGCGACGATGTCGCCGTTCCCGCTGTGGCGCGTCGCGCACACGCTGGCCTCCCGCCATGGGCTGCCGGTCGTCTACGACCTGCGCGACCCCTGGGCGCTCGACGGCGTCGTCGACTACCGCAGCTGGTGGCACTGGCGCCGCGAACGCGCCGAGATGCGCGCGATGCTGCGCACCGCCGACGGCGTGGTCGCCAACACGCCCGAATGCCGGACGCTGTTCCGCCAACTCGAGCCGTCGCTCGGCGACGACCGCATCGTCGCGATCACCAACGGTTGGGACCGCGACGACTTCCCGACGCCGGCACAACCCGTGCCGGTCGGCGCGCGGCTGCGGCTGGTCTACGGCGGGTCGTTCCTGTGCCGCGATCTCTACCTGCGCGAACGGCCGCTGCGCGCGCTGCTGGGCCACCTCCGCTACCGCCCTGAACCGATCGTCTGCAGCGGCCGCACTCCGCTGCACCTGCTGGGCGCGATCCGGCGGTTGCGCGCGGCCGGCGAGGCGGCGGGATCGGCGGTGCAGTTCGTCGCGATCGGTCAGGTCGACGATGCGCTGCGGCGCTGTGTCGCCGAGTCCGGCGTCGCCGACGCGGTCGAGCTCGCGGGCTACCGCCCCCACGCCGAACTGGCCGCGGCGCTGCGCACCGCCGATGCGCTGTTCCTGACCTTGCACGGCCTGCCGCGCGGCCATCGCTCGCGGATCGTGCCCGGCAAGGCCTACGAGTACCTGGCCAGCGGCCGGCCGATCCTGGCCGCGCTGCCGGCGGGCGACGCACGCGACCTGCTCGACCGTTCGCCAGTGGCGTTCGTCGCCGACGCGACCGACGAGGTCGCGCTGGCATCGCAGCTCGCGGCGCTGCACGGGGCCTGGCGGTCCGGCATGTTCACGACCGCGCAGCCGATGCCCGGGATCGCGGCCTACGAACGCCGCGCGCTGGCCCAGGACCTGGCCCGCTTCCTCGGCCAGGTCGTCGCCCGGCGGCAGTCCGCCGCAGCGGCTGCGCGACCTGGTGCGTAGAACGGCGACAACATCGCCGAATGGCCATTTCCGCAGGCATCGCCTACGGATTTGCCTGTCGGCCATGAGCGCCGATCGCACGGCATCCGCCGACGGAAGGATCTCCCATGTGCGGCATCGCCGGTCTCCGTGTCACCCTCGGCGCGCCACCCATCGCGTTCGACGAACTGCTAGCCATGGCCGCGGTGCAGCGGCATCGCGGGCCGGACGGTATCGGCTTCTATCGCGACGCCGAGGTCGGCCTCGCCCATGCGCGGCTGTCGCTGGTCGATCTGGCCGGCGGCGCCCAGCCGCTCGCCAACGAGGACCACACGCTCTGGCTGGTTGCCAACGGCGAGGTGTTCACGCACGAGGCGCTGCGCGCGGAACTCGTGCAGCGCGGCCACCGCTGCCGCACCCGCAGCGACAGCGAGGTCGTGCTGCACGCCTACGAGGAGTGGGGTCCGGCCGCCTGGTCGCGATTGAACGGCCAGTTCGCGTTCGCCCTGTGGGACACCCGCCGCCGCGAACTGCACCTCGTGCGCGACCGGTTCGGCATCCTGCCGCTGCACTACGCCGAACTGCCCGGCGGCGGCATCGCGTTCGCCAGCGAGGCGAAGGCGCTGTTCGCCGGCGGCCGCGTGCGCGGCGAACTCGACCTGGCCAGCCTGCACCAGGTGTTCACGCTGTGGGCCGCGCCCGGCCCCGCGACCGTGTTCCGCGGCGTCCAGGTCGTGCCACCCGGCGGCAGCGTCGTCGTCGACGCCGGCGGCCACATCCGTCGGACGATCTGGTGGCGGCCCGATTTCGGCCCGCGCTCGCCGATCCGCTCGCTCGACGAGGCCGCCGAACGACTCGGCGAACGGTTGCGTGAGGCCGTGCGGTTGCGCGCCCGCGCCGACGTGCCGGTCGGCGCGTACCTGAGCGGCGGCATCGATTCGTCGGTGGTCACCGCGCTGGCGGCGGCAGAAGGCGCGCGCCTCGCGACGTTCGCCGTCGGTTTCGAAGAGGCCGCGCTCGACGAGCGGCCGATGCAGCGGCGGGTCGCCGAGCTGCTCGGCACCCGGCATCACGAGGTCGTCTGCACCGGCCGGGAGGTCCGCGCCCGCCTGCCCGAGGTCGTCTGGCACTGCGAGACGCCGCTGCTGCGCACCGGCCCGGTGCCGATGTTCATGCTCGCCGAGCTGGTCCACCGCCACGGCATCAAGGCGGTGCTGACCGGCGAAGGCGCCGACGAGTGGCTCGGCGGCTACAGCATCTTCCTCGAGGACAAGGTCCGCCGCTTCTGGGCGCGGCAGCCGGCGTCGACCGCGCGGCCGGCGCTGCTCGGCCGCGTGCACGATTTCGTCGCCACCGCCGAACAGCGCGAGAGCCCGATGTGGCGCGCGTTCTACGGTCTCGACCGCAGCCGCGACGACGACCCCTGCCGCGCCCACGCGGTGCGCTGGCAGAACAACCACTGGACGACGCGCGTGCTGCAGCCGCTGGCCAGCGCCGACGAGGACGGCGACTGGCTCGGCGCGGCGCGATGCGAACTGCTGGCGCCCGGGTTCGCCACGTGGACCGACCTGGCGCGCGCCCAGGCCGTCGAGATCGTCTCGTTCATGACGCCCTACCTGCTGGCGAGCCAGGGCGACCGGGTCGCCCTCGCCCACGGCGTCGAAGCGCGCTACCCGTTCCTCGACCCGGACGTCGTCGACTTCTGCCTGCGTCTGCCGGATGCCCGCAAGGTGCGCGGACTGCGCACCAAGGTCGCGCTGCGGACGCTGGCCAAGGACCTGCTGCCGCCCGAGATCGCCGAGCGCAAGAAGCAGCCGTACCGCGCCCCGGTGACCACCGCGCTGTTCGCGCCCGGCCGCGCCGACTACGTCGACGAGCTGCTCGCGCCCGACGCGCTCGCCGCGAACCCGCTGCTCGACGGCCGCGCCGCCGGCATGCTGGTCGCGAAGGCGCGCCGCGCCGCCGGCCGCGTCGCCGAACGCGAGGCGATGGCGGTCTGCGGCGTCCTGACCACGCAACTGCTCTGCGACCACCTGCGGCGCCTGCCAGCCGTGGTCGCGACGCGGGTCGCCGCCGCGCCGCAGCATCCCGACGTGCTCGCCGGCGACCTCACCTCGGCCACTCCAACCCCGTCCCGCCCATGAACGCCACGATGACTCCGTTCGGCCCCCATGTGCTCGCGATCGACCCCGAAGCGACCTGCGCGGCGATCGCGGACTGGCTGCGGAGCTCGCTCGCCCGCACGCTGCACCGCCGCGGCGCCGTGGTCGCGGTCAGCGGCGGCATCGATTCCGCGGTCTGTGCGAGCCTCGCGGTGCGCGCCCTCGGCACCGACCGCGTCCAGGCGCTGTGGCTGCCCGGCGTCGCCTCGACCGCCGCGAGCCATGCGCAGGCGCGTGCGCTGTGCGCCGGGCTCGGTGTGCCGCTGGCCGAGCAGAGCATCGTGCCGGCGCTCGAGGCCCTCGGCTGCTACCGCGAGCGCGACGCCGCGATCCGCAGCGTGTTCCCCGACCACCCGCCGGGCGGGCGCTACAAGATCGCGATCGCCGGCGACGTGCTCGACGCCGACCGCGCGAACCTGTTCGACCTGATCGTCGAGGCGCCCGGCGGTGGCACGCGCCGGCAGCGGCTGCCGCTGCCGGCGTACCTGCAGCTGGTGGCCGCGACCAACATGAAGCAGCGGACGCGCAAGCTGCTCGAATACACCTGGGCCGAGCGGCTCAACTACGCGGTCGTCGGCACGCCGAACCGGCTCGAGTACGAACTCGGCTTCTTCGTCCGCGGCGGCGACGGTCTCGCCGACCTGAAGCCGATCGCGCACCTCTACAAGACGCAGGTCTACGCGCTGGCCGAGCACCTCGGCGTGCCGGAGGCGATCCGGCAGGCACCGCCGAGCACCGAGACCTACACGCTGCCGCAGACGCAGGAGGAGTTCTTCTTCGCGCTGCCGCTGCACCAGCTCGACCTGCTGCTGTGGGCGCGCAGCCATGCCGTGCCGACGGCGGCGATCGCGGCCGGCCTCGGCCTGACCGAGCGCCAGGTCGAACGCGCGCTCACGGACATCGCGGCCAAGCGGCGCGCCGCGGCGCGCCTGCACACCGCCGCCCTGACCTGCGAGGTCGTCACGTGAGCCGGCCGCGCTGCAGATGCGCCGCGTGCCCGTGCTCAGCGCCCTGCTGTTCGCCGCCTACCACCTGCCGTCCTGGCGGCTGAAGCAGCTGGTGCGGTGGCTGCTGCATCGGCTCGAAGGCGGCTCGACGTTCTCGATCACCCTGCGGCGGATCTTCCGCAAGTTCCACGGCATCGAGGTCGGCGACTTCACGCACGGCGGCTGGATCTTCCCGTTCCATCTCGACGAAGGCACGACGGTCGGTCGCTACTGCTCGATCGCCGAGACCGCGCGGACGGTCACCCACAACCACCCGCTGACGACCTGGTCGACCAGCGGCCTGTTCTTCAACCCGTGGTTCGGACTGGTCGCGACGAACGCGATGCCGACCACCCGGCTGGTGATCGGCAACGACGTCTGGATCGGCCACAACGCCGTGATCCTGCCGGCGGTGGAAACGATCGGCGACGGCGCGGTGATCGGTGCCGGGGCGATCGTCGGCCGCGACGTGCCGCCGTATGCGATCATGCTCGGCAATCCGGCGCGCGTGATCGGCTACCGCTTCCCGCCCGAGACGATCGCCGAGCTGCTCGCGGGCCGCTGGTGGGACAAGCCGCTGACCGAGCTGGCCGCGAACCTGACGCCGTTCGTCACGCCGCTGGCCGCGCCGGCGAGCGAGCAGCGCGTCGGCAGCTGAACGATGGCGAGCAGCTCACGAGCGGCAGTTCTCGACCTCACGAACCGGCCGAAGCGAGCCCGCTGCCGTCGACGATGCCCTGGCG